>DASSPH010000059.1 GCA_035699745.1 Vicinamibacterales bacterium | reverse complement strand
CGACCCGCGAGCGCAGCGAGCCCCCCTTCCACCCTGCCCGACGGCGAGCGAAGCGAGCCCCTTCCACCCTGCCCGACGCGCGAGCGAAGCGAGCCCCCTTCGGCCCCGTGAGCTATACTCCGCTCCGTTCCTCGCGCTGCGCTGCCTTCCGAATGACTGCGGACGCCCCGCTCGATTCCGGCCGATACCGCCTCGGCCGCCTGCTCGGCCGCGGCGGGCTGGGCGAGGTGTATCTCGCCCACGATCGCACGCTCGACCGCGACGTCGCCATCAAGTTCCTCAACCCGGACAAGCTGGGCGGCGACAGCGCGCGGCGCGCGCTGCTGCGCGAGGCCCGCGCCGCCGCCGCGCTCGATCATCCCTTCATCTGCGGCATCCACGAAGCGGCGGAAACCGACGACGGGCGGGCCTTCATCGTCATGCAGCACGTCGAAGGGCAGCCGCTGGCGGAGCTGCTGCAGCAACACGGACCGATGCCGATCCGGGACGCGCTGACGCTCTGCGCGGAGGTGGCGGAGGCGCTGGGTGCGGCGCACCGGCGCGGCGTGATCCATCGCGATCTGAAGCCGGGCAACATCATCGTCACGCCCAGCGGGCATCCGAAGATCGTCGACTTCGGGATCGCGAAAGTGACGCATGCCGCCGACGCCAACGTCGAGGGATCGACGCTGACCGACACGACCGGCTTTCCGGCGCTCGCCGGCACGCCGGGCTACATGTCCCCGGAGCAGCTGCAGGGGCATGCGATCGACGGCCGCAGCGATCTGTTCGCCCTGGGACTGGTGCTGTTCGAGTGTCTGACCGGCCGCCGCGCGTTTCGCGCCGCTTCGCCGGTGGAGACCGCCGGTCAGATCCTGCACGTCCACCCGCCGCCGCCGTCGTCGCTGCGCCGCGGGCTCACGCAGGCGCACGACGAACTGGTCCGGCGTCTGCTGGCGAAAGACCCTGCCGATCGATTCCAGTCCGCGGAGGAGGTGGTCGGCGCCATCCGCGTGCTGATCCCGGACACCTCGCGCATGTCGCCGGGCGCCGTCGCGGCCGCACGGAGGCCGGCGTCTCCTCGGCGGCGCCTGCTGGCGTGGGCGATCGCCGCCGTACTGGCGGTGGCGGCCGGCGCGGGCGTCTGGAAGTGGGCGCAGGGGCGCGCGCTGCCCCCGGTGCCGGCGGATGCGGACTTGTGGTACCGCCGCGGCAGCGAGGCGCTGCGCGAGGGGAGCTACTACCGCGCCCGCCGCGCGCTCGAGCGGGCGATCGCGATCTATCCGGCGCATGCGCTCGCCTACGCCCGGCTGGCGGAGGTCGCGGCGGAGCTGGACGATCCGGTCGCCGCCAGCGCGCATCTCGTGCGCGTGTCGCAGCTCGCGGTGGACGAGCGGCGCCTGCCGCGGCCGGAACAACTGCGGCTGCAGGCGGTCCGCGCCATCGTGCTGCGGGACGTCGACGGCGCGGTGTCGCGGTACCGGTCGCTGGTCGAAGAGACGCCGAATGAACCGCGCGCCTTCGTCGATCTCGGCCGGGCGCAGGAAGGCGCCGGCCGGCGGACTGACGCCCGGGCATCGTACGAGCGCGCCATCGGCATCGACGGCCAGTACGCCGCCGCGCAGCTTCGCCGGGGCGTGCTCGAGGGGCTGGATTCGCACTGGCAGGCCGCGCTGACCGCGTTCGCGGAGGCCGAGCGACTCTATCGCGCGGCGTCCGACGTCGAGGGAGAAACCGACGTGCTGCTGAACCGGGGCGCGGTGTTCGACTCCAAGGGGGAACCGCGGGCGGCGCGGCGGGACCTGGAGCGCGCCCTGGAGCTTGCGGCGCAGTCGGAATCGATCTACCAGAAGATCCGCGCGCAGCTCGCGTTGAGCATCGTGACCGCCTCCGAGGGGCGGATCGCGGACGCGGAGCGCCTGGCCTCCGCCGCGGTGGACGAGGCGCTGGCGAACGGGCTGGACACCGTCGCCGCGGGAGGGCTGGTGGATCTCGCGGCGACGCTGCTCTTCGCGGACAAGAGCGACGTCGCGGAGCACCAGCTGAGCCGCGCGCTCGAGCTCGCCGCGCGGCGCGGCGCCGCGCTGACGGCGGCGCGCGCGAGGATCCAGCTCGCCGAGGTGTATGCACGCGGCAACCGGTCGGCCGAGGCGGTGAAGCTGATCGACCAGGTCCTGCCCTTCGTGCGCGGCGGACGGTATCGGCGTCACGAGCTGACGGCGCTCTCGATCGCGGCGCGCGCCCAGGAGCGCGTCGGCAACCTCGACGAAGCGAGGCGGATCTCGTCCGAGGTGCTTGCCGTCGCGGACGGGATCGGCGACGAGACCCAGGCGGCGAACGCCGCGGCGAGCCTCGCCAGCGTCACCACCGTGCTCGGCAACCTGCCCGAGGCGCTGCGCCTGCGCGATCGCGCCGATGCGATTCACCGGCGGCAGGGGGATCGTGCGGCGCTGCCCTACGACCTGACCAACCGCGCCGAACTGTTGATCCGTCTCGGACGCGGGGGGGAAGCGGCGGCGCTGCTCGATGAACTGGACGCGGGCATCGCCGCGGGCATCGAGTCGTACGTCGGGCGCCTGCGCCGCGCCACGCTGCTGCGGGCGTTGAATGCCGCGACCGAGCTGCGCTGCGGGGACGCGTTGCCGTTGCTCGCCCGCCTCGTGGCGGACACCCGGGCGAACGACTCCGCGGCGGGTCTGGCGCCGGCGCTGCAGCGCTACTGTGGCGCGCGCACCGGACAACGGGCCCCGGGGGCCTTGCCGCCGGCCTCGCCCACCCTCGAGCGCCCGATCGCACGCGAACGCCAGTACTGGGCGGCGGCAGCCGCGCTCCAGGCGGGGGACGCCGGAACGGCCGCGTCAGAAGCGCAGCGCGGCCTGTCGCTGCTGGGGGACCTGCCGAACGACGAGCTGCGCTGGCGCCTCGCGCTGGTCAGCGCCGCGGCCGAGCGGCGGCGCGGCGACGCCGCGGCGGCGGCGAAATGGGGCACCGTCGCGCGCGAGGCGCTGGGCCGCATCCGCGGCGCCTGGAAGATCGACGCGGAACGCTACGAACGCCGCCCGGACCTGGTCGAGATCCTCAACAAGGAGCAGTCATGACGCCTGAACCGCAGCCGACCGATCCCAAGTGGGGAACCCCGTCGTCTCTGAGCCGCCGCCTGACGCTCACGTTCGCCGTCATCGGCGTGCTCGCCGTGCTCTCCAGCTTCACGGTGGTGCTGAAAACGGTCGGCCTCACCAAGTGGAGCATCTTCGATCTGCTGTCGGACAGCGACGAAGCGCCGATTCGCGTCAGGAACGGATCGATCGACTTGTATCTGCTGTCGCAGACGCAGGAGTGGAAGCAGGATGGGTCGTCGGGCAACTACCGCATCCCGGGCACCCACCGCTACAAGGAGGAGTTCGACGTGACGGTCACGACGCGAAGCGGCGCGGTGTGCCCGGCGCTGGTCGGAACGGGCCCCGACGTGATCGTGACGTTCAGCAACGACAGGAGCGTTCGCCTGCAGTCCGCCGGACGGCACACGCTGGTGAAGCCCGAGAACGGCGCGACGCTGACGTGGAACGCATCCGAGCCGGACAAGCTGACGTATCTGGCCGACGGGTTCATCAAGAGCATCGCGGTGGGCAGCGGGTCCAACCCGACGGTGATGTGTTCCTTCACCGCGGCGAACCAGCTCGATCGCCTCACCATCCTGAACGTGCCGTAGCGGGGCTCACGCGCCGTAGAGCTCGTCGATCGCCGCGCGCCAGTTCTGCTCGACCGTCTTGCGGCGGACCTTGAGGGTCGGCGTCAGCTCGCCCGAGTCGATGGTGAACTCGCGCGGCAGCAGGCGGACCTTCTTGATGCGCTCGAACTGCGAGAGATCGCGGTTCAACGCCTCGATCACTTCGTCGTACAGCGCCACCACGTCGGCGCGCTGGACGAGCTCGTCGCGTTCCGCGGGCGGGCGGCCGAGATCCTTCAGCCGCCGCTCGAGCGCGGCGAAGTTCGGGACGATCAGCGCGCAGGCGAAGCGGCGGCGATCGCCGAGCACCACCGCTTCCGCGATGAGCGGACTGCGCTTCAGCACCGCCTCGATCGGCTGCGGCGCGATCTTCTTGCCGCCGGAGGTGACCAGGAGATCCTTCTTGCGATCGGTGATCGTCAGATAGCCGTCGGCGTCGAGCGTGCCGACGTCTCCAGTGTGGAACCAGCCGTCGCGCAGCACGGCGGCGGTGTCCTCCGGCTTGCGGTAGTAGCCGATCATCACATTGGGGCCGCGGACCAGCACTTCGCCGTCGTCCGCGATGCGGACTTCCACCCCCGGGAGCGCCCGGCCGACGGTGCCGATGCGCGGCTTCCCCATCGGGTTGGCCGTGACGATCGGCGCGGTCTCGGTCAGGCCGTAGCCTTCTGTGATCGGCAGGCCGATGCCGGCGAAGAACTGCGCGACGTCCACCGGCAGCGGCGCGCTGCCGGAGACCAGACAGCGGAGCCGGCCGCCGACGCTCTGACGGATCTTCGAGAACACCAGACGATCCGCCAGCGCGGACTCGACCGCCAGCACGCCGCCGACCGGCCGCTCGGGCGCGCCGGCACGGCCGCGCGCGCGCGCCACGCGCACGCCCCAGTGAAACAGCGTGCGGCGCGGCTGCGGCAGCGCCTGCCCCCGCTCCAGAATGCGCGCCTGGAACTTCTCGTAGACCCGCGGCACCGCCGTCATCACCGTCGGGCGCACGATCGGCAGGTCGCGCCCGACGGTCTCGAGCGACTCGGCAAAGACGATCGTGACGCCGAAGGCGAGGTAGACGTACGAGACCGTCCGCTCGAAGGAATGGCTGAGCGGCAGGAACGACAAGGACACGTCCTGCTCGTCGACGGCGACGACCGTGTGCCCGGCGATCACGTTGGACAGCAGGTTGGCGTGCGACAGCATCACGCCCTTCGGCGTGCCGGTGGTCCCGGAGGTGTAGATGATGGTGGCGAGATCGCCGGGACGGATCTCCTTCGCGCGATCGCGGAACTCGCGTCCCACGCCCCACTCCCCCATCAGCCGCGCGTGGCCGCGCTCGGCAACCGCCTCCAGCGGCAGCACGGTCGGCGACGGCACGTCGGATGGCTCGAACGTGACGATCGCCTCGAGCGCCGGCAGCTCGTGGCGGACGCGCTGCAGCTTCTCGAGCTGCTCGCGCGTCGACACGAACGCGATCCGCGCGCCGGCGTCCTCGACGATGTATTTCGCCTGCGCCGCGGTGAGCGTCGAGTACACCGGCACGGTGACGGCGCCGCGGGTGAGGATCGCCATGTCGGCGACGAGCCATTCGGGGCGGCTCTCGGACATGATGACCACCCGATCGCCGCGGCCGATGCCGAGCGCCTCGAGCCCGAGCGACACGTCCCGCACCTGGTCGAACCAGTCGCGCGTCGACTGTCCGGCGATCGTGCCCTGCCGCACCTGCCCGACCAGCATCGGCCGCGGAAAGCGGCCGAGCACGTGAAACGGCAGATCCGCGAGCGTGGTGAGCGGCGGCGGCGGTTCCACTTCGTCGTTCATGCCTAGTACCCCGCCTCCTTGTCGACCAGGTTGACCAGCGGCTGCCCCGCGGCGAACCGCCGCAGATTATCCGCGAAGAGCTGCCTCGCCTGCGGCCAGTAGCCGGCATGGAAGCCGGACACGTGCGGCGTGATCAGGACATCCGGGCGGCGCCACAGCGGACTGGCGGGATCGAGCGGCTCGTGTTCGAACACGTCGAGCGCCGCGCCGCGCAGCCGGCCGGCGGCCAGCGCCGGGACCAGCGCCGCCTCGTCGACGAGCTTGCCGCGGCTGACGTTGACGAGGATCGCGTCTTCCTTCATCAGCGCCAGCTCGCGCGCGCCGATCAGGTGTCTGGTCGCCGGCGTCTGCGGCGCCGCGAGCACGACCACGTCGGCCGCCGGCAGCTGCCCGTGCAGCTGCGCGGGCCCGTGCATCTGCTGAACGCCGGGCGGCGGCGGCACGTCCGGCCGGCGGCGAATCCCGCCGACGGTCGCGCCGAACGCCGAGAACAGACGCGCGGTCTCTCCGCCGATCGATCCCACACCGACGATCAGCACGCGGACGCCGCGCAGCGTCCGGATGGACGCGCCGGCGTCGAACTCGTTCTGCGCCCAGACCGCCTCCGCCTGCCGCTTCCAGGCCAGCGGCAGGTCGCGCAGCAGCGCCAGCGTGACGGCGATGACGTGTTCGGCGATGGTGACGGAGCTGGCCCCGCGGGAGTTCGTCATCACCACGCCGGACTGGACCATCTCCGGGAAGAGCATCGCCCCCACTCCCGCTGCAGGACTGTGCACCCAGCGCAGCCGCCGCGCCGCGGCGAAGTGCGCCCGTGTGATCCGCGAGCTGAACGCGACGTCGGCATCCGGGATCGCCGCGAGCGCGTCCTCGTCCGAGTCGGCGCGGACGAACGTGTGCTCCGGAAATTCGCCGCGGAGCGCCGCCACCTGCGCCTCGGGAATGCACCACGACCGGAACTCGCTGTAGATCGCGACCAGGATGCGCACTACTTCTTCTTCGAGACGAGACGGATGCCGCCGATCACCATCGCCTTGTCGACTGCCTTGACCATGTCGTACACCGTCAGCGCGGCGACCGAGACGGCGGTCAGCGCCTCCATCTCGACGCCGGTCTGCGCCGTCGTGCGGACGATGGCCGCGATATCGTAGCCGTCGCCCGCCGCCGTGATCTGCACGTCGGCATGGGACAGCGGCAGCGGATGGCACAACGGGATCAGCGACGCCGTCTGCTTCGCCGCCATGATCCCGGCCAGCCGCGCGGTCTCGAGCGGATCCCCCTTCTTCAGGGCGCCGGCGCGAATCTGACGGCGGGCGTCCGCCGAGATGCGGATGTGCCCCCGGGCCACCGCTTCACGCGCCGTCACCGGCTTGGCGCCGACGTCGACCATCCGGATCCGCCCCGCGGCGTCGACGTGCGTCAACCGTCCTTCCGTCTTGCGCGTTCCGTCTTCCTTCTTCCGCTCAGCCATCCGATTCTCCCTGGACCAGAAAGAACGACAGACTCTCGAGCGACACGGTCAGGTCCATGCTCTTCAACTTGACGCCGCGCGGCACCCTGAAGGCGCCGGGGGAAAAGTTCAGGATGGCGCGCACCCCCGCCGCCGCCGCCGTGTTGATCGCCGTCTGCGCCGCGTCTCCCGGCACCGCCACCACCACGATCCCGATCTCTTCGCGCCGGGCCACCTTCTTGAAGTCCCGGATGTCGTGGATCAGGACGCCGCCGCGCGAGCGGCGCCCGATCTTCTCCTTGAGGGTGTCGAACAGCGCCACGATCTCGAATCCGTCGTCCCGGAAGCCGCCGTAGTCGGCGAGCGCGAGCCCGAGGTTGCCGGCGCCGATGATGGCGACGCGGACGCCGCGATCCAGTCCGAGAATCTGCCGCAGGTGGCGCCGCAGTTCCTTGACGTAATAGCCGATGCCGCGGACCCCGAACTCGCCGAAATACGCCAGATCCTTGCGGATCTGCGCCGCGTTCAGGTGGAACTGCTCGGCGAGCGCCTGTGACGAGATGGTGCGGACCCCCTCGGCGTCGAGGATGTTGAGGCAGCGCAGGTAGACCGACAGCCGGTTCGTCGTCAGCTCGGATACCGGTTCGGCCAACACCCGCGGACGCGTTTCCGCTGCCGGCTTGTTCTCCCGCGTCACAAGCAGATTATGGCCCAGCGCCCGCGCGTCATGAGCCGGAGTAATATCGCCGGGTATGCCGCCTGCGCCGCCGCCCCGGGGCACGTTCCAGCCGTACGTGCCCGCTATCCAGTCCCCGGCGGAATTCACCGCCAAAGCGATTGCCCTCGGCGTTCTGTTCGGGTTGATCTTCGGCGCCTCGACGGTGTATCTGGGCCTGCGTGCCGGCCTCACGGTCAGCGCGTCGATTCCGATCGCGGTCCTCGCCATTTCGGTGCTCAAGCGGCTCGGCGGATCGACGATTCTCGAGAACAACATCGTCCAGACGATCGGCTCGGCCGGCGAATCGGTCGCCGGCGGCGTGGTGTTCACGATCCCGGCGCTCATCTTCCTGACGCCGTACGGTCCGGGCTTCTTCAGCTATTTCCAGATCCTGATGCTGGCGTTCGCCGGCGGGATCATGGGCGTGCTGATGATGGTGCCGCTGCGGCGCGCGCTGATCGTCAAGGAACACGGCGTGCTGCCCTACCCGGAGGGCGCGGCATGCGCCGACGTGCTCGTGGCCGGCGAGCGCGGCGGGGCGCTGGCGCGGACGGTGTTCAGCGGCCTGGGCGTCGGCGCGCTCTGGAAGTCGCTCTCCTGGATCTTCCAGCTGTTCCGTACGGAAGTCGGCTACTCGATGCCGCGCGGCAGCTTCTTCCCGAACGCCACGCTCAACGTGGACATCTCCCCCGAATACATGGGCGTCGGCTACGTCATCGGGCCGCGCATCGCCGGCGTCATGTTCGCCGGGGGGGTCCTGTCGTGGCTCGTGCTGCTGCCGCTGCTCACGATTCTCGGCAGCTACATGACGGTGCCGCTGCCGCCGGTGCCTGCCAGCGGCCTGCGCGTCGACCAGATGTCGGCCCCGCAGCTGTGGAGCGCCTACATCCGCTACACAGGGGCGGGCGCGGTGCTGGCGGCCGGCCTGATCACGCTGGCGCGCACGATCCCGACCATCATTTCGTCGTTCCGCGACAGCGTGAAGGACTTCGGCGGCAGGACCGGTGCGCAGCAGACGCGCACCGAGCGCGACATGCCGATGATCGTCGTGCTGCTCGGATCGCTCGCCCTCGCGCTCTTCCTCGCGGTGGCGCCCCGCATGCCGACGCAGGGGAACTTCCTCGCCGCGATCCTGATCGTCATCTTCGGCTTCTTCTTCGTCACCGTGTCGTCGCGCATCACCGGCCTGATCGGCTCGTCGTCCAACCCGATTTCCGGGATGACGATCGCGACGCTGATCCTCACCTGCACGATCTTCGTCGCGCTCGGCTGGACCGGCGACGTCTACTCGCCGGTCGCGCTCTGCGTCGGCGCCGTGATCTGCATCGCCGCGGCCAACGCCGGCGCGACCTCGCAGGATCTCAAGACCGGCTTCATCGTCGGCGCCACGCCGCTCTATCAGCAGATCGGCCTCGTGATCGGCGTCGTCACCGCCTCCCTCGTCATCGGCATGACCACGCTCTACCTGCACAACGTGATGACCATCGGGTCGCAGTCGCTGCCCGCGCCGCAGGCGACGCTGATGTCGACGATCATCAAGGGGCTGCTCAGCCAGAACCTGCCGTGGGGCCTCGTGCTGGTCGGCGTCTTCATCTCGATCACCCTGGAGCTGTGCGGCATCCATTCGCTGTCGTTCGCGGTCGGATCGTACCTGCCGATCGCGACCACCGCGCCGATCTTCGCCGGCGGCCTCGTGCGCTGGTTCGTCGAGCGCAGGACCGGCGTGGCGGAAGAATCGGAGGTCGGGTCGGGCACGCTGTTCAGCTCCGGCCTGATCGCCGGCGGCTCGCTGGCCGGCATCCTGTACGCGATCCTGTTCGGGCGGCGTCTGATTGAGGCGGGCGACGAGACGACCGGCGTGCTGCCGGTGCTCCACGAGGGAACCATCGGCATCGTGGCCGGCGGCCTGCTCTTCGCCGCGCTGGGCGTCGTCCTCGCGCGGGCGGCGCAGAGAAAGCTGTCCTAGCGGGGGACGAAGGGTTGACCGTGCAAAGAGTGCTCTGGAACGTCGCCCTGGGTTCGGCCGGTCTCTTCGGGTGCCTCGCTGCGCCGCTGGTCGCGCAGCCGGCGTCGCGCCTGGCGGCGACGCCCGAGGCGCTGATCGCGGCGCCGGTGTTCTACCACGGCAAGCAGATCGCCGTGCGCCGGGACGTCGAGCCCGCCGGACCGCTCATGAGGCTGGCCGGGACGGCGAAGCCGATCTTCGTGTTCTGGCGCGATTCGCCGAGCGCGCCGCGCGACAGCGAGGTGCGCGGCGAGTTCTGGGACGTCGGCCGGCTCGAGCGCACCGATTCGCGGTTCTCGAACGTCAACTTCCAGCCGATCCTCGACGCCGCCGCGAACGGACAATGGCCGGCGCGCGACCAGGTCTTCATCATCCTGAACGCCACGACCGTCGAATCGCCGCTGCCGGTCGAACCGACGGTGCGGGCGCTGGCGCTCGCGCCGGATCGGTACGTCGGCAAGGGAGTGACGGTGACCGGGCGCTTCCGCGGCGCCAACCTGTTCGCCGATCTGCCTCAGGGAGCCGGCACCAGGGGGCGATGGGACTTCGTGCTGCAGTCCGCCGATTCGTCGGTGTGGGTGTCCGGCGTGCGGCCGCGCGGCCGCAACTTCGACCTCGACGTCAACGCCCGCGCCGACACCGGGCGGTGGGTGCAGGTTGCCGGCACCGTCCGCCGGACGGGGCCGCTGGCCTGGATCGAAGCGACGTCGATAACCGAGGCGACCCCCCCGAGCGACACCGCGATCGAAGTCTCGCTTCCGCCCCCTCCTCCCGCTCCGGCGCCCGAGATCATCTTCAGCGTTCCGCAGCAGGGCGACGTGGACGTCGAGCGAGGCGCCGCGATCCGCATCCAGTTCTCGCGCGACATGGACGGCCGCACTTTCCGCGATCGCGTCCGCCTGTCGTACGTGGGCCCGACGCCGGCGGGGGGATCCGACGCGCCGCCGGCGGTCACCGTGCGCTACAACGAGGGCAACCGCGCGCTGGAGATCAAGCCGTCCGCGCCGCTGGATCGCTATCGCACCGTCAAACTCGAACTGCTGGAAGGCATCCTGAGCAACGTCGACAACCAGCCGCTGGCGCCGGCATCATTGACATTCACCACCGGCGGCGGCTGACGACAGACGGCTGCGCCTTAGTGCCGTCCTTGCGGAGCGACCCGTGGCGCCGGGATGTCCGCACGTCGGAACCGCCGCCTGACCGCACGGATGATCCACGCCGACAGGGCGATGATGATCGCGAGCGCGACGATCACGACGACGGCTGCCGCCGCCGGATATTTCAGCGCCAGGAACCCGAGGCCGACGACGAAGATGTCTTCGCCGATGCTCAACGCCCAGTTGGTGAACGGCTCCGGGCTCGCGTTGGCGACGACGCGTGTGCCGGACTTGGTGAAGTGCGTGCTCGCCGCGAGCGTGCCGCCGAGCAGCGCCACCATGGCCTCGGTCGTCGGCGAGGCGTCTCCCAGGGTCGTGACGGCGATCGCCGCGCCGCCGATCGGCCGGATGACCGTGTGGACGGCGTCCCACATCGAGTCGATCCAGGGAATCTTGTCGGCGAAGAACTCGACGACGTAGAGCGCGATCGCCGTGCCGATGATCCAGTTGTTGTCGAACGCCTGGAACTGCGGCGGCAGCGCGACCCAGCCGTAACGGCTGGCCAGGCCGAGGATGGCGACGGTCGCGTACAGGTTGATCCCCGCCGCGAACGAGAAGCCCATCGTGCGGCCCAGCGCTCCGAGCGAGGTCCCGAGTAGTTCCATCGTCTCAGCCCTGCTCCTGCAACAGCCCGGCCACCGCGCCGCGAACCCGCGCCACCAGCGCGTCGCGATCCTCGAGCGACAACCCGGCCGTCTCGATCGGCTGGCCGAACCGTACGGTGACGCGGACCGGCCGGATCACCAGGCTGCCTTTCCTCATCGCATCGCGCGTGCCGGCGATCGCCACCGGCACGATTGGCGCGCCCGCCTGCAGCGCCATGATGAACCCGCCCTTCTTGAAGGGCAACAGCTCGCCGGTGCGGCTGCGCGTCCCCTCCGGAAAGATCAGGAACGAGTTGCCGTCGCGCAGCGCCGCGGCCGCCCGTTCGATCGCCGGCAGACTCTGCTCGCGGTTGCCGCGCTCCAGCGGGACGAAGCCGGCGAGGTCGAACGCGCGCACCAGGATCGGCAGCTTGCGCAACTCGGCTTTGTACAGGACGCGCAGCCGGGGAAACAGTTCCGCCAGCGCCGCATAGAGGACGGGGGGCTCCACGTTGCTCGCGTGGTTGACCGCATACACCGCCGCCCGATCGCGGAGGATGTACTCGCGGTGCTTCACCACCACCGTGATGCCGCTCAGCCACAGGCCCAGGCGCACGCCGCCGAGCGCCACGCGGTAGAGCGGCAGCGGCTTCCCCGTCGCGAGCGCCAGGGCCAGGAACGGCGGTCCCATCAGGACGACGTAGAGCGAAACCGCGACGTAGGTGGCGAGCGACCGGATGGCGGCGATCAGCATGAAAAAAGGGCCGGCGCGATCATATCGCCCGGCCCCTCGATTCCGTCGTGTGCGGTTGGCGGCGGTGCGTCTAGCTGGCGCGCGCGGTGCGCTTCACCGTGACGCGGCTGGTCGGCGCGGCCTTGGCCGCCTTGGCGCGCGCGATGGCGCGGGCCTTGGTCGAGAAGCAGCGCTCGAGCGCCAGATCCACCTTCTGCTCGATCGCTTCGCTCTTCTCGCGGGCGACCTCGGAGATCTCGGAGATGACGAGGAACTTCGCCCGGTCGAGCATCCGCTTCTCGCGGAACGACAGGTTCTTGCTCTTGGCGAGGAACGTCAGGCTCTTCAGCACTTCGACGACGTCGTAGATGGAACCCGTCCGCATCCGGTCCGAATTGTCTTTGAAGCGCCCTTTCCAGTTCTGGTGATTGTCGATCTTGCCATCGCCGAGCAGCCCGAACAGCCGCTCGATCTCCTCGTCGCCGATGGCGCGCCGCAGGCCGACGCCGTCAACGTTGTCGACGGGCACGAGCACCGTGGTTTCGTTCGCGACCATGCGCAGGTGATAGAAGCCGCAAGTAGTGCCGAGGATGGTTTTGGTTTCGATGCCTTGTACTACGCCGAGTCCGTGATTCGGGTAAATGACCTTGTCACCAATCTGGAATGTCACACGTCCCCCACAGCGTAAGGTGTCTCGGGAAGGGATCAAGCA
>DASSPH010000058.1 GCA_035699745.1 Vicinamibacterales bacterium | reverse complement strand
GTTCGTCGGAATCGGCTGCGTCGGCCAGAGGACTTCGCCGGGCACGTCTGTCTTCGTCGGCACCGGCTTCTCTTCAATCGGCCAGATCGGCGTGCCGGTCGCGCGTTCGAACACGTAGAGATAACCGGTCTTGCCGGCCATGGCGACGACGTCGATATTGCGCCCGTCCTTGCGGATCGTCGTGAGCTGAGGAGCCGAGACGTTGTCGAAGTCCCACAAGTCGTGATGCACGTTCTGGAAGTGCCACAGCCGCTTGCCGGTGCGCGCGTCGAGCGCGATGAGGCAGTTGGCGAACAGGTTCTGCCCGACGCGGTCCGCCCCGTAGTAGTCGAACGTCGGCGAACCGGTCGGGAAGAACGCGATGCCTCGCTCGGCGTCGACGGAGACCTCCCCCCACGTGTTCGTGCCGCCGATGTACTTGTACGCGTCTTTCGGCCAGGTCTCGTAGCCGAACTCGCCGGGCCGCGGCACGGTGTGGAACGTCCACACGAGCCGCCCGGTGAGCACGTCATACGCGCGGATGTCCCCGGGCGGCGACATGTAGCCTTCGCCGGTCGCGCTGCCGACGATGACGAGGTTCTCGAAGACCTCGCCGGGAATCGTCGACTGGATGTTGCCGATACTCTCCGGGTCGCGCCCGTCGAGCCCGGCGCGCAGATCGACGACGCCGTTGGTGCCGAACGACATCACCGACTTCCCCGTTCGCGCATCGATCTCCTGGAGCAGGCTGTTCATCGCGAAGATCAGGCGCTGGTCGCGGCCGTCGGCGCTCTCCCAGTAATGCATGCCGCGGCTGGTCATGCCGGTCATGCTTTCGCGCACCCAGCGCTCCGTCCCGGTCGCGGCGTCGAGCGCGACCAGCGATCCATTGCGGCCGCGGCCGTAGATCACGCCGCGCACGACGATCGGGCTGCTGCCGGCGTCGCCGAAGGGATAGGTCCATGCCACCTCCAGCCTGCCGACGTTGCCGCGGGTGATCTGTTTCGACGGGAAATAGCGCGAGTTGTCCGCGCCGCCGCCATAGCCGGTCCACCACCTGTCCGGCCACGGCTGCGCCGTCGTGGTCACGACGGCGGCGACGTACGCCATGAGAGCGGCGCACACCGGCAGGAACGGCCGCCGCGCCGCGATCCTCTGTGACATGCCGCGGCATTATAGCCGCGCCGCCCGCGATGTTGCGCCATGCGCAACACGCTTTGCAGATTTTCACGCCGCGGCGAGCCATTGCGGGTAGGATAGCGGCCGATGAAGCCTGCCCATCCCGCCCGCGTGTGTTGTGCCCTGCTGCTCTCGCTCGTCGCCGCCGGACGCGCGGAGCAGACGCCGTACGAGCGCATCATCGCGCCCGGAGAGCGGCCGACGAAGCTCGCCCACGGGTTCACGTTCGCCGAAGGGCCGACGTGGCTGAAGGGGAAGCTGTATTTCTCCGACATGTGGTTCAAGAATCCGGCGGCGGGCGACTGGACCGGCAGCCCTGAACGCAGCCGGCTGATCGTGATGGAACCCGACGGCCGCTATCGGGTGCTCGCGCACGGCATGCAGTCGAACGGCACCATCGCCGCGCGCACGGGGAACCTCATCGTCTGCGACATGTTCGGCCACCGGGTGATCGAAGTGGATCCGGCGAACGGCCACGTGCTGCGGGTGCTGCTCGACCGCATCAACGGCCGTCCGATCGACGGCCCCAACGATCTGGTGATGGATGCCAGGGGCGGGATCTACGTGACGGATCCGCAGTTCACGCCGGACGAGAAGAAATCGCAGCCGGGCAAGCAGGTGTACTACATCGCGCCCGACGGCGCCGCCCGCGTCGTCATCGGGCCGGGCGAGTTCGCCATGCCGAACGGCGTCGAGATCTCGCCCGACGGCAGAACGCTCTACGTGAACAACACCTGGCAGCAGCCCGGCGGGAATGCCGTCTGGGCGTACGACATCGCGCCCGACGGTTCGCTGTCGCACAAACGCCGGTTCGCGGTCCTCGCGCTGAAGCCGGAAGTGCTCGACGCGCCGAATCCCTCCGACCGGTTCGATTCCGGGGCGGACGGATCGGCCGTGGACACCGACGGACGGTATTACGTGGCGACGAGAACCGGCGTGCAGATCTTCCTCCCCGACGGCACCGCCGCGGGCACGATTCGGCTGCCGCAGTACCCCATCAGCATCACCTTCGGCGGCCCGCAGGACAGCGTGCTCTACATCGTCGGCGAATCGTCCGTCTGGTCGATCCAGACCAAGGCCCACGGGTTCCGCCATCCGTCCGGGATGAACTGAGGTCGGACCATGAGACACGCCCTGCCGTTCCTCGTCGCCGCCGCCGCGCTGATCCACGTCAGCGCGCAGAGCCCCGCCGCGCCGGCCGCGCTCGCCCAGCGAATCGTGCACACGGATCCGGCGGCGTTCCGATCGTTGACCGCGGTCCACGGCGGCGCGGGCAGCATGTCGTTCACGGCCCTGCTCGGCCGCGGCGCGCTGACGCCGGAATTCAACTTCCTGCATCGCGGCGTGATCCCGCCGGGGGCCGGCATCGGCCATCACTTTCACAACGTGGTCGAGGAGATGTTCGTGATCCTCGACGGCGAGGCGCAGTTCACGATCGACGGACGGACGGCGACCGTGAAGGGACCCGCCGGCGTGCTCTGCCGTGCCGGCCACTCGCACGCGATCTATAACGCCGGCACGGCGCCCGTGCAGTGGATGAACCTGAACGTCTCGCTGGTCCCGGGCGTGTACGACAACTTCGATCTCGGCGACACGCGCGCCGGCGCGCCGCTCGACGCCATTCCCACGTTCATGACGATTCGCCTCGACAGGTCGCTGCTGAGGGCTCCGGGCGGCCGCGGCCGGGGAGCCGCCGTGCCCCCGCCGCCTCCCAACGCCGTCCTCTCGCGGCGCGCCGCCGGGCCGGCGATGTTCTCGACGTCGTGGTCCTACGTCGATCACCTGCTGGTGCCTCCCGGCGCGGCGACTCCCGACCTCGCGCACGACGCCGTCGCCGAGGCGTATTACGTGCTCGCCGGCGAGGGCACGCTGAGCCTCGCCGGAGTCGAGGGAACGGCGGCGGTTCGCGCCGGCGATGCCATCCCGGTCCGCCTCGGAGAGACGACGCGGTTCGCCGGCACCGGCTCGGTTCCGCTCGAGCTGTTCGTGATGGGCGTCGCCAGGGACATGGCGGCGAAGACGCAGCTCCTCACCGGCGCACCGCGCTGACCGGCGGCTCGAGAACCATTTCGGAGAGCGCGGTGCGAGCGGGCGTCGGGAGAGAGCGTGCAGGCAGTCCGAGGGGCAGAGCCCCCGCGGAAGAGAGTTGGAGGCCCATGTGAACAGAAGAGGAATCCTGCGGTCGGCGTTCGCCGCGGCAGCCGCGACACTCGCCGGCGGCCGATTCGGTCCCGTGCTCGGGGCGCAGACCAGACACATCAGGCTCTACGTCGAAATGGACGTCCCGGCGGGGCGCGAACGCGAGATGCTGGCGGCGTTTCACGACACGTTCGTTCCCGAAGCGGTCAGGCACGAGGGCTACATCCGGGTGAAGATGCTCAGGCGCCGCAGCATCCTTCAGGGCGCCGCGCCCGCGACGCACAACTACCGCTTCGAGCTGGAGTTCGAGAGCGAAGAGCTGCGGCAGAAGTGGATCGCGTCGGCCGGGCACCAGCGCGTGTGGCCGCTCGTCGAGCGGACGATGACGACGCAGAAGGACTATCCGGTCGTGCTCTACGACGAGGTCTGACGGGACGCGTCAGCTGGCGAGCGAGGCGGTGATGGCGCGGGCGGTCTTGCGGACTTCGGCCGCGGCGCGGGCGACGCCGCGGGTGTGAAGCCGCGTCAGCGGCGACGAGATCCCGACCGAGGCGACGATCTCCCCCTGCGGATCGCGGATCGGCGCGGCCACGCATCGCACTTCCTCGAGGTATTCCCCCTCGTCGAGCGCGAAGCCGTCGACGCGGACCTGCGCGCACAGCTGAGCGAGGCGCGTCACCGACTTCACGGTCATCCGGGTGTAGCCCTTCAGCGGCGCGCGCCCGAGCAGGTCGCGCAACGTCTGGAGATCGCAGTCGGCGAGCAGGGCCTTGCCGTGCGCGGTGCAGTGCAGGGGCGCGAATTCCCCGGTCTGCCCCGCCACCGAGACGATCTGCCCGGCGGGGATGTGGTGGTCGATGAAGAACACCTCCATCCCCTCGCGGACGGCGAAGTGGGAGGTCTCGCCGAGCGTCGCCGACAGATCCTGCAGATAGTGGTGGAAGAACGTGCCGAGCACGGTGCGCCCGTAGCGGCGTGACAGCCGCCATGCCGACGGACCGAGGATGTAGTCCTTGCTCCCCTTCGGATTGGCCAGAAACCGCCGCTGGCGCAGCGTGTTCGCCAGCCGGAAGACACTGCTGCGATCGATGCCGATCAGACCGGTCAGCTGCTTGAGCGGCACCGGCGCCGGAGACGCGGCGACCGCCTCGAGGATCGCCAGGCCGCGGTCGAGGCTCTGAATGGCAGGAGTGTCGTGCAGCGGTTTGGGGGTCATCTTCGGGGGATCGCGTCGTGCGGTAATGAGCATACCTCACGTCACGCCGCGGTGCTCCCGGCCGGGAGTTTTGTTGTTGTGCGGCGGCACAAACGGTGCTACCTTCCGGCGCGATCCGGGGCTCGACGCAACGGCTGTTTCACTATCCGCAACAACGGCCGCCCGCGGCGGGTTCACAGCCGGACGGTGAAGGAGAGCGCATGCAACGAACCTTACGGCTCTTCCTGTGTCAGTGCCTGGCGGCGGGACTGGCGCTCCCGCCGGGCGCGTCCGCGCAGGACACGCGCGGCAAGATCTCCGGGACGGTGCGCGACAGCGGAGGCGTGGTGCCGGCCGCCGCGGTCAAGATCACCAACACCGATACCGGCGTCAGCCAGACCCTCACGACCAACGCGTCGGGCTACTACGAGGCCCCCTTCCTGAACCCCGGCACCTACGCGGTCAGCGTCCAGATGCCCGGCTACAAGGAAGTGGTGCGCGACCGCATCACGCTCGGCGTCGGCGAGCAGTTGACGGTGCCGTTCACGCTGGAAGTCGGACAGGTCAGGGAGCAGGTGGTGGTCACGGCGGAGTCTCCCCTGCTCGACACCACGTCGCTCAAATCGGCGGCGCGGTTCGACGCCCACCTGGTCGAGAGCCTGCCGATGTTCTCGAACATGCCGATCACGCTGTCGCGCTTCTCGCCGGGCACCAACGTGAACGATCAGCAGACCCAGGTGTCGCAGGGGTATGTCGACAACACGTCGCTCTCGGCCGGCTCGGGTCTCGGCCTGCCCCTCGGCGGCACGCAGCCGACGCCGCCGAGTTTCGGCGGCAACAACTACACGCTGGACGGCGCGAACAACAACGGCAGCAGCCGCCGCATCGCCTCGTCGCCGAACTCCGACATGATCCAGGAGATGCGCGTCGAGTCGTCGAACTTCGACGCCGCCGTCGGCCACGGCCTCGGCCTGCAGATCTCGATGATGACCCGCGCCGGCACCAACAAGCAGCGCGGCACCGTGAACTACCAGTACTGGAGCAACCGGTTCAATGCGCTGACCGCGCAGCAGAAGCTCACGTTCGACGACCGCGCGAAACGCGAGTTCGACAAGGGGCGGTCGCACAACCTGTCGCTGACCTCCGGCGGCCCGGTGCGCATTCCCGGCATCATCGACGGGCGCGGCAAGCTCTTCTACTTCGCGAACTATTCGTACGCCAACGACGCGATCCCCGGGAAGATTCAGGGTTCGATTACCGTGCCGGCGAACGCGAAGCACCTGCGGGGGGATTTCTCGGATCTGCTGACGCTGCCCAATCCCGCGCAGTACCAGATCTACGATCCGCTCACGACGCGGCCCGATCCGGCGAACCCCGCCCGCATGATCCGGGATCCCTTCCCGAACAACGTCATCCCGCTGAATCGCATCTTCAATCCCGACGGCTCGTACCGGAGCCCGCTGATGGAGCTGTACTCGAAGCTGGTGCCGCAGCCGAACCAGAACTTCATCGAGAGCGGCCAGCAGCCCACCGGCAATTTCTACCAGGGCGGCCAGCCCGACTCGCCGAAGAGCCAGCAGTACGGCTTCCGTCTCGACTTCAATGCGACGGCGAAGGATCGATTGTTCTTCCGCAGCAGTGGTGTGACGTTCCTCGAGTACGTGAGCGACTGGACCTATCAGAATCCCGATCCGAAGCTGCGCATGAGCTCCGCCGACCGCTCGCGGTATCAGTGGTCGTATACCGGCACGTGGACACGCACCATGGGCGCAACCGTCCTCGATACCTCGGTCGCGACGAACCGCTTCAACCAGGTCGACAAGTTCCTCGGTCTGAGGCAGTTCAAGCCGACCGACGTCGGGCTGCCGTCGTACCTCGACGAGTTCTGCTCGGCGAACGGCGGCTGCACGCTGCCCGCGATCGGCATCGCCGGCTATCAGGGGATGGGCGGCGGCCTGGGGGACGGCGATACCGCCACGCACATCCAGGCGCAGTCGTCGATGACCTCGGTGAAGGGACGGCATACGCTGCACGGCGGCGTCGACGTCCGGCGCGCGCAGCGCGACCGGACCGGCGGCGGGAACCGCTCGGGGCAGCTCACGTTCGACCGGACCTACACGCGGCAGTTCAGCGACGAGAGCGCGCTCACGCCGAGCAACCTCGGACTGGCGCTGGCCGCGTTCGAGCTCGGCCTGCCGACCTCCGCGTCGATCAACAACGAGCTGCCGTCCACCTTCAGCAACTACTGGACGGCCGCGTTCGCGCAGGACACGTGGCGGCTCGGCCGCCTCACCGTCAACGCCGGTCTGCGCTTCGAGTACGAGACCGGCGTGCGCGAAAAGCAGGGGCACATGATCGTCGGGTGGGACCCGTCGGCGAAGAACGCGATCACCGACGCCGCGCAGGCGGCCTACCTGGCGAGCGGGCTGCAGAACCAGCCCGGCATGCCGGCGACCCTCAACGCCCTCGGCGGCCCCGTGTACGCGGGTGAGTCCGGCGTCAGCCAGCCTGCCGAGGCGATGTGGATGCCCCGCGCGTCGGCGGCCTATCTCCTTGGCGAACGCACCGTCCTCAAGGGGGGCTACGGCCTGTACTACGACACGCTCACCGCCGCCGACTATTTCGCCGCCCAGGCGGGGTACAGCGTGACGACGACGTCGACCATCTCGGATGATCTGGGCCGCACGTTCAAGTGGGGGACGCCGGCGACCGGCAGCGCCAGCTTCGATCCGTTCCCCGTCCGCGCCGACGGCTCCCGCTGGGACCCGGTGTTCGGCGACACGCTCGGCCTCAACACCGTCCTGGGCGGCGCGCTCACCACCGAAAACGGCCAGCGCCGGCACGCGCGCCAGCAGCGCTGGCGCGTATCGATCCAGAGGGAGCTGCTGGCGAATCTCGGCCTCGAGATCGCCTACACCGGCGCCTTCAACGAGCGGCTGCCGATCAGCATCCGCGGCGATTACCTTCCCGAGCAGTACTGGGACGGCAGCAGCACGCGGAGCACGGCGGCGAACGCGTTCCTGACCGCCAACGTGCCGAACCCGTACTTCATCAACAACTTTACCGCGCTGCGGACCACCAACCCCGTGCTCTATCAACGGCTGGCCTCGAACCCGACCTTCTCGTCGTCCACCATCCAGCGGCAGCGGCTGCTGCGTCCGTTCGGCGCGCTGACGAACCTGACCTTCGCGAATCTGCCCATCGGCGAGTCGAAGTCGCATTCGCTCGAGGTGCAGGTGAATCGCCGGCTGACCAGCGGCCTGACCGGCTTCATGTCGTTCAACGTCAACTCGGTCCGCTACAACCGGACGGTCGAAGAGTACGATCGCGCGCCGACCCTGTGGCAGGGCAGCAACGACGCGCGGCCGTGGCGCCTCGCCGGCGCGGCCAGCTACGAGCTGCCGTTCGGCCGCCGCAAGCGGTTTCTCTCGGGCGGCGGCGTGGCGAGCGCGCTCGCGGGCAACTGGCAGATCTCCGGCACGTGGGAGTACCAGCCGGGCGCGCTCCTCGACTGGGGCGGCCAGAACATCTTCTTCTCGGGCAACCTCGACGACATCGCGCTGGACGACCCGACGCGCGATCGGTGGTTCAACATCGACGCCGGGTTCGAGCGCGATCCGGCGCGGATCCCGGCCGCGTTCCAGAAGCGCGCCTTCCCGTTCCGCATCGACGGCGTGCGCGGCATGCCGCTGACCTTCACGAACGTGTCGATCCTGCGCAGCTTCGGCGCCGGCACCGGCCGCACCTGGCAGGTCCGCTTCGACGCGCAGAACGTCTTCAACCGGCAGCAGTGGCTCGGTCCGACGCTGAACCCGACGAGCACGCAGTTCGGGCGCGTCACCAACGTCGCGCTGAATCAGATGCGGTTCTTCTCGGTCGGGCTGCGCGCCGCGTTCTAGCCGCTCGCGCAGATGGGCGACGCATCTGGAATCCATTTCGTACGGGAGGCGGCAACGATGAAGCGAGTTGTGATCGCGGCTGGCATGCTGGCGGCGCTGGGCGCGGGGCCCGCGTCGGCTCAGAGCACCGACGGATGCGTCCCCTCGGTGCTGAACATTCCCGAGGCGAAATACCCGTGCCTCTACCCCGACCGGCGGGCGCTGTTCCGCGTCGTCGCGCCTGACGCGCAGAAGGTGCGCCTGCGCATGGGGCCGGGCTTCGACATGACCAGGGGGCCGGACGGCATCTGGAGCGTCACGACCACGCCGCTCGTCGTCGGCTTTCATTACTACTCGCTGCAGATCGACGGCGCGGTGATCGCGGATCCGTCGACGCACACCTTCTTCGGGTCGGGCTGGCAGAACAGCGCGATCGAAGTGCCCGCGCCCGACGCGGCGTTCTACGAGCACCAGAACGTGCCGCACGGCCGTGTCAGCCAGCACTGGTACCACTCCAAGGTCACGGGCAAGTGGCGGCGGGCGTTCGTCTACACGCCGCCCGATTACGACACCGCGCGAAAGAGCTATCCGGTGCTCTACCTGCTGCACGGGTGGGGGGAAGACGAAACCGGATGGCACCGGCAGGGACACGTGGAGGACGTCCTCGACAACCTGATCGCGGCGAAGAAAGCGACGCCGATGATCGTCGTTATGGACAACCTCAACGCGGTGAAGCCCGGCGAGAGCGCGACGCTGTTCGCGGCGCGCGGCCTGGTGCCGCCGCCGTCCGACACGCCGCCCGCGCCGCCGTCACGCGGCACACCCCCGCCCGGCGGCCGTGGCGCCGGACCAGGCGCGGCGGGCCGCGGCCCCGGCGGGCCGCTCGGCCGGCCCACCTACACCGAGATGATGTTCACCGACCTGGTGCCGATGATCGAGCGGACCTATCGCGTGCGCCCCGGCAAGGAGCAGCGCGCCATGGCCGGACTGTCGATGGGTGGGGCGCAGACCTTCGCCACTACCCTGACGAACCTGGACAAGTTCGCCTACATCGGCGGATTCAGCGGCAATTGCGGCGGCTTCGGGCGCGGCGGCGACGCGCCGGACATGAAGGCCATCTGCGGGGGCGCCTTCGCGGACCCGGCGGCGTTCAACGCCAAGGTGAAGCTGCTCTTCCTCGCCATCGGCCAGGCGGAAGGCCCCGGGACGAAGAACTTCAGCGACGCGCTGACCGGGGCCGGCGTGCGGAACGTCTTCTTCGAGTCCCCGGAAACGGCGCACGAGTGGCTGACCTGGCGCCGGGCGCTGCACGACTTCGCCCCTCGACTGTTCAAGTAGCGAATGCGCTAATCTGTCACCATGAATCGCAGAGAATTCATCGGCAGGAGCGCGGCGGTCATCGCCGCGTCGCGGTTGTCGCGCTACGAGACGCTCGCCTCGCAGATTGGCGCCAACAAGCGCGTCGGCATCATCGGCTCGGGCTGGTACGGGAAGTCGGATCTGCTGCGGCTGGTCCAGGTCGCGCCGGTCAACGTGGTCTCGATGTGCGACGTCGACAGCCGGATGCTGAACGACGCCGCCGATCTCGTCGCCACCCGCCAGGTGTCGAAGCAGCGTCCGCGCCTCTACGGCGACTGGCGCAAGCTGCTCGCCGAGAAGGATCTGGACATCGTGATCATCGACCCGCCGGATCACTGGCACGCGCTGCCGATGATCGAAGCCGCCAGGGCGGGAATGGACATCTGGGTGCAGAAGCCCGTCTCGGTCGACGTCGTCGAAGCACAGGCGATGCTGGCGGCGGCGCGAAAGTACAAGCGGGTCGTGCAGGTGGGGATGCAGCGGCGGAGCACGCCGCACCTGGTGACGGCGCGCGACCGCATCATCCGCGAAGGCAGACTGGGCAACATCGCCTACGTCGAGATCTACTGCTACTACCACATGCGCGCCAGAGGGAATCCGCCCGACGCCGCGCCGCCGCCGGAGCTCGACTACGAGATGTGGACCGGGCCGGCGCCCATGCGGCCCTTCAACAGGCTGACCCACCCGCGCAGCTGGCGCGCCTTCATGGAATACGGCAACGGCATCGTCGGCGACATGTGCGTGCACATGCTCGACATGGTCCGGTGGATGATGGACTTGCCGATGCCCACCCGGATCATGTCGACGGGCGGCATCTTCGTCGACAAGGCGAGCCGGGCGAACATCACCGACACGCAGGAGGCGACGTTCGAGTTCCCCAATCTGCGCGTCGTGTGGACGCACCGTTCGTGGGGGGATCCGCCCGGACCGCGGTTCCCCTGGGGCGCGATGTTCTTCGGCGACAAGGGGACGCTCGAGGCGAGCGTGATGGGCTATACCTTCACGGAGGCGGGCAAGAAGGAGCCGGCGATCAAGGAAGACGTGGTCTACGAGTTCGAACAATACCCCGAGGACCGGACCGAGAAGGATCTGGAACGTCACGTGGCGCCCGCGATCCGCGCGCACATGAAGAACTTCCTCGAGTGCATCGAATCGCGGCAGAAGCCGGTCTCGGACATCGAGCAGGGCTACATCTCGACCGCCGCCTGCATCCTGGCCAACCTCTCGATGCAGCTTGGCCGTGCGATTCACTGGGACCACGCGAAGGGTGAAGTCATCGGCGACGCCGAAGCCAACAGGCTCCTGCGGCGTCCGTATCGGGCGCCGTGGGTACACCCCACGCCGGGGAACGTCTAGCGTCGTCCGCGCAGCATCGCCGGGACAAGCCCGCAGGAATCAATGTGAGTTCGCATGGCTCTGTCTGAATCCGGAGCTTCGGACCCTGACGAGCGGCGCGCTGCATCCCGAGTCAGAACGCTGGCACTGGCCGGCGTCGGCGGCCCGGTGCTGTTCGCGACGCTCGTGATCCTGCAGGGACTGCTGATCCCTGCGTACAGCCATGTCAGGCTGCCAATCAGCGCACTCGAGGCGTGGCCGACCGGGTGGATCCAGAGACTCAACTTCTACGTGGTTGGCCTGCTGAACCTGGCATTCGTCTGCGGCATGCACCTGGGCGTTCAACCGGCGCGGCGCGGTGCTCTCGGGTTTCCCCTCCTGGTGCTCGGCGCCGTCGGCATCGTGTTGGCTGGCCTCTTCCCTTGGGTGATGGTCAATGGCGTCCCCACCGAGACGCCGCCCCACGTCGCCGGCGCCGTCACGACCTTCGCCGCAACCGGACTCGGATGGCTGACGTTCTCGCGCCGTATGCGCGCGGATCCTGATTGGCGCGACCTGTCGGCATACACGATGGCCACCAGCGTCGGCATGCTGGTGCTCTTCATCGCGCTCGGCTTCTTTGCCGTCGACGATGGGACGCCGCTCCATCCCTGGGCCGGGCTGCTGCAGCGAGTCCTGTGTGCGGTCTGGTTCGCCATGCTCATCGTGCTGGCGATTCGCCTGCGTCGAATCACCCGGTGAACACGCCGTCCTTCATGATTGGAGCGCCTTCCTGCCGGCGGCGAGCACCTCGAGGATGGTGCCGACGTCGAAGACGCTGCCGCCCCACGGACCGCCGCTGACGTCCTGCAGCGCGGCCCAGAGCCGCGTGTCGTCGGGCAGCAGCGGATCCGGCGCGAGATCCGGCCGCGGGGAACGCGCCGCGAGAATGCGGGCCCCTTCGTCTTCGTGCACGGGGACGCCGTGTTCGCCGATCAAGTCCACCGACCCGGTGAGGTCGATGCGATTGACGATGATGCGAACGACGTCGCCGTCGCGCAGCTTGCCGATGGGCCCGCCGGCGAGCGCCTCCGGTGAGACGTGGCCGATGCACGCGCCGGTCGAGACTCCGCTGAAGCGCGCGTCGGTGACCAGCGCGACGTGGCGGCCGAACTCGAGGTATTTCAGCGCTGCCGTGAGCTGATACGTTTCCTCCATGCCGGAGCCCATCGGGCCTCGGCACGCCAGCACGAGCACGTCTCCCGCCTTGATCCCGCCCTGCTTGATCGCCGCAATCGCCGCCGGCTCGCTGACGAACACTTTCGCGGTGCCGGTGAACCGGTAGGTGCCGTCGGGATCGACGACGGAGGGATCGATCGCCGTGCTCTTGATCACCGCGCCGTCTGGAGCGAGGTTGCCGAAGACGACGCTGAAGGTCGGCGTCAGCCCGCGGGCGGCCGCCACCTCCGGCGCCATGATCACCTCGTCGGGATCGATGCCGTCGATCGCGCGCAGGCGCGCGCGCAGCGTTTTCCGGCGCGCCGACGATTCCCATTGGTCGAGCTGCGCGCCCAGCGTCGTCCCACTTGCCGTCAGCACGCCCGTCTCGAGCAGCCCCGCCCTGCGCAGGTGCAGCATCACTTCCGGTGCGCCGCCGGCGAGGAACACCTGAATGGTCGCGAAGTGGCGCGGGCCGTTCGGCAGCGCGTCCACCAGGCGGGGAACGCGGCGGTTGATCGCGACCCAGTCCTGCGCCGTCGGCCGGCGCAGGCCGGCGGCGTGGGCGATGGCGGCGACGTGCAGGATGAGGTTCGTCGATCCCCCGAACGCGGCGTGCGTCACCATCGCGTTCCTGAGCGCGCCGTCGGTGAGGATGTCGCGCATCCTGATCCCGCGCGCGTCGAGGGCCATGAGCGCGCGGGCGGATCGCCGCGCCATGTCGAGCCAGATCCCCTGTCCTGACGGCGCGAGCGCCGAATGCCCGATCGCCATGCCGAGCGATTCGCCCACGACCTGCGACGTCGCGGCGGTGCCGAGGAACTGGCAGCCGCCGCCGGGGGACGCGCAGGCGCGGCAGCCCGCCTCCGCCGCCTCCTGCATCGTGATCTCGCGGTGCACGAAGCGGACGCCGATCGTCTGCACGCGGCCGGCATCCTCGCCCTCGATCGGCAGCAGCGTGACGCCGCCGGGGACGAGCACGGCGGGCAGGTCGCGGCTCGCGGCGAGCGCCATCATCATCGCGGGCAGCCCCTTGTCGCAGGTGGCGACGCCGAGAATGCCGCGCCGTGTCGGCAGCGATCGGATCAGCCGCCGGAAGACGATCGCCGCGTCATTGCGGTAGGCGAGGCTGTCGAACATCGCCGGCGTCCCCTGCGACCGGCCGTCGCAGGGGTCGGTGCACGCCGCGGCGAAGGGAATGGCGCCGGCGCGCGTGAACTCCTCCGCCGCCGCTTCCATCAGCAGTCCGACTTCCCAATGCCCGGTGTGGTACCCGAGCGCGACCGGGGTGCCGTCGGGCCGGCGAATGCCGCCGTGCGTCGAGAGGATCAGGAACTCGCGGCCGCCGAGCGCCGCCGCGTCCCATCCCATGCCGGCGTTCTGCGTCCACCCGAACAGGTCGCCGGACGGCCGCTCGCGCAGCATCTGCTCGGTGAGCGGCAGCGACCCCGCCGGACCGGCGGCGTGCGTCGGAACGTCGAGCAGAGCGGGATCGCTGGAGTCGTCGAAGGAGTTGGCCATGCGGTGCGTCGATTCAACAGTGAACGGCGAGGGGAATGCGATCGATGAGCAGCCGGGCGTGCGTGTCGAACAGGATCAGGTGCGGGCCAACCAACCGGTACTCGATGCCGTCGGGCAGCCGTGGCAGCGCGGCAAGGACATTGGCCGGCATGGTCGCCAGCGGTGCGTGCGTCGGATACGTGTCATTGATCCCGATGCGAATCGGTCCGGGGTTGTCATCGAGCAGCGCCACGCAGGTGGGCACATCCGTCCGCGTCCGCAGCGCGTCCTTGAACGCCGCGCTCACGCCGCGCGTGAAGATGTCCCCTTCTCGCGCCGCCCGGCGCGCCGCCCGCAGCCGCTTCCCCAGCGTTCGGACCCGCTCTACGATCTCGCGCGCGTCGGCCGTCACCTGCAGCGGCGGCAGTCCGCGTTCGAGCTCGCGGCGCAGTTCGACGTAGGCGTCCACGCGCTGGCTGAAGTCGGAGGACACGTCGCCCCAGATCTGGACTCGGAAGTCCGGCGGCCGCTGAACCGGCGCTTGACGCGGTCTCGCGGCAGCCCCTCCCGCCGACAGGAGCAGGAGCGCAGCCAGGGCGGCAGGCGCACGTCGCGCAGTCATGGACGTGTCTAATATCGCACGCGCCCGCAGCTCCGCGTAAATGCGGCGTCCATCGGCGCTGATTCCGGAGGACGCCGCCCGGCCGGATCACGGCCGCGGCCGTGAGCGAAGCGGTCCACAGTGGTGTCCAACGAGCAGGTGCCCGCCGTGTCGCCGATCGAGTCGAGGAGGACGAACCTGCCACGCAAGCGAGCAGCGCTCGGCGCGGCGTGCCTCGTCGCAACCCCGCTCTGCCTCAGCTTCCCTGCCCTGCACGGTTCGTCGCGCGAAGTCCGCGGCGATTCGCAGAGCTCCCGAGCCTCACGTGCAGGGAGCCCTGTTCGCCCTGGCGTCTGCAACGCCGAAGCCGGGAAGCTCCTGGGGCAGAAGGCGCTGCGAATCAGCCGGTCGGTGCGCGCACCGCGGAAGATTCGCGATGTGCGACCGACCTACCCCGAAGTGCCGCCCGGCACCACTGGACGCGGCATGTGGATGGGCGAAGCGCTGATCGACAACGCCGGCAAGGTCGTTCGCGTGTGGCCGAT
>DASSPH010000057.1 GCA_035699745.1 Vicinamibacterales bacterium | reverse complement strand
TACGCGTTGATCGCGCTCAACGTCTTCGTGTTCGTCTTCCTGCAGGGACTCGGCGGCAACGAACGCTTCACCTACGCGTTCTCGACGGTGCCGCAGGAGATTCGCACCGGCCAAGACATCGCGCGTCCAGTCCCGGTGGAGCTCGGCGACGAGCGGGTGGCGATACCGCTCCAGCCGACGCCGGGAAGCGTGTATCTCACGCTGCTCGTCTCGATGTTCATGCACGGCAGTCTCATGCACCTGCTCGGCAACATGCTGTTCCTGTGGATCTTCGGCGACAACGTCGAGGACGATCTGTCGCACGGCCGCTACACGGCGTTCTATCTCCTGACCGGTCTCATCGCATCGCTGTCGCACGTGATCTCGACCTTCGTGTTCGGCGACAACCCGTTCATCCCCAGTCTCGGCGCGTCGGGCGCGATCTCGGGAGTGATGGGCGGCTACCTGGTGCTCCACCCGCATCGCCGGGTGCGCGTGCTGATCTTCCGGATGCTGACCGACGTCCCCGCGTACGTGGCGGTCGGTCTCTGGTTCCTGCTGCAGTTGATCAGCGCCTTCGGCGTCATCGGCCAGGGGCCGCAGGCGGGGGGCGGCGTCGCCTTCATGGCACATATCGGCGGATTCGTCGGCGGGGTCGTGCTGGTGAAGCTGTTCGCGGCCGGACGGCTGCCGCCGCGCATGCCGCCTGCGCGCCGCTGGGCGTAGCGGACTGCACGCCGAAGGGCGGCGCCTTACCGCACCGGCTGACCAAGCGTCTGCGCGACCTGGCGGAAGGTTTCCAGCGGCAGCGCGGCCTGGCCGAGATGGAACGGCAGCGCGCGACGGCGCACCGATGCGAAGCTCGCGGCCACCAGACCGGCAACAGCCGCGTCTCCGTACGCAGCGACGATGAGACGCTGGATCTCCGCGCGCTCCTCCGGGGCGGTCCTGATGACGCACGTCGCGAGCAGCGCGCGCAGATCGTCCGCGCGCCGCCAGGCGTCCGGGCGGGCGGATTCGTGCACGGTCTCGAAATCGAACCAGCGCGCCGTCCCGGTCTCGAGATCGATCAAGACGTTCTCGGCCATGGCGTCGCCGTGCGTGATGCCGCGGCGGTGCAGATCGGACAGCGCGGCGATTGTCCGCTCGATGGCCATCCGTCGTACTGGCTTCTCGGTCGACGGGTCGTCGAGCAGCGTCGCGAGGGTCCGGCCGGGCAGACACGGCAGCACGAGCGTCCGGCCGACGATCTCAATGGTCGTTCCGTACAGGGTGCGGTACATCCGGCGTTCCTGTTCTTCCCATGCCCGCTGCGGCAGCACGCGCACGCCGGCGTCGAGCAGCCGCAGCAGCGGCACGCTGAGCCGGATCAGAAGGGGCGCGTAGAACGCCCGCCGCTTGTGCACGTGGCACTTGCCGTCCTGGCGAACGACGCGGGCTCTCGCGTACTTCGCCGCGCGAAGCGCATGCCCCAGGGCGAGGCACGACGCGAAGCCGGCACGGGTCACTCGCGTGCCTGGTGCCGGATGCGCGCCGTCGGAGAGATTCGCGCCCAATGGAACAGCACCACGGAGGTCCACTGCAGGAAGGTTCGCACGTAGCCGAATGGCTGGAGATCCATGCGCCGGCTCGACGTGCGCGCCGTCACGCTTCGATCGTACAGGAAGCGCTCGCGATGGTGCCGGTACGCCGCACCCGTGAGCGGCCATTCCTCCGCGGTGGCGAAGCATTCGTTGAACGGCCCGTAGGTGTCGAAATGCGACCGGTCGCAGCTCATGAACGCCGGCATCGACTTCGCCCGGGCGAGCGGAAGGTGCCGGGCGAGCCCCCAGAACGTCCACCACAGCCAGGCGCGGATGCCCGGCTCGCGCGAGGCCAGACGATAGAGCACCAGGCACTTCCCGCGTGCCTCGTGAAGCTCCAGAATGCGTTCGACGGCGTTCCCCGGAACGGCCGTGTCGGCGTCGACGAAGCAGAGGACGCGCCCGGAGCTTGCCGCCACGCCGGCGTTGCGGGCGGCGGCGCACGTGCCGCCGCGGCACGACACCAGGCGAACGCCTGATGCCCGGGCGAAGGTCGCGACCACATCCGCCGTCGCGTCATGACTCTGGTCGTCGGAGACGATGACCTCGAACGGCGTGTCCGGCAGCCAGAGATCGCGCCGCGGCACGCGTGACGCGCGCGCCACGCTGTCGAGAATCGCCTCGAGTGTCTCGGCGATCAGCGCCTCCTCGTTGCGCGCGGGGACCACGACGGAGAGACGGGTCTCACGCATCGGGCTCGAGCACCCATCCCGCCACGACGAGCGCGCCGCCGGGCAGCACCGGCCGCTCGCGATGCGCGCGGATCCGCAGCCCCGCGGCGGCGACATCGCGGCGAAGGGCGTCGGCGGTATAGAAGCGCCGCGTGTTCATCGTGAAGCGCGCGGAGGACGGTACGTAGCCGAGAGTCTTCGACAGGTGAAACGCGACGACCGTCCACAGGAACTCGCGGACGCGAAGCCAGGCGTAACCGAAACGGTTGCGATGAAGAGACTGGACGAGGATGACGGGCCCGCGCGTCACACGAGCCGCCTCCGACAGCACACCGGACGGATCCTGCGGATACGCGAGCATGAAGAACAGCAGCGCGGCGGAGAACGTGCCGGGCTCGAACGGCAGCGTCCCGTCCGCGATCAGGACGGGCGGGCGTCCGACGACGTGCAGGTCGCTGACGTCTGCGGACACCACGGCAAGACCGAGCTCGCGTTCCACCCGCGCCGAGACGTGCCCCGTCCCCGAGCCGAGATCCAGCACCGGGCCGCCGGCGGGCAGCCAGCCCGCCACGTGCGCCATCAGCTCGCCGGCGCGCCGCTCCATGACGGCGTCGAAGATCGACCTCAGCATCCGTCCGCCTCGAGCAGCCCGGCGGCCGTCGTCGGGGCGTGGCCGGTGTCGAGCAGCCGGCGCGTCAGCCGCAGAATCAGCGGCCAGAAGCCGCGCTGCACGTCCCGCGGATGGATCGCGAGCGCCGGCACGCCGCGGTCGAACTGGTGCGCCAGCGAGCCGGCGGCGTGGCCGGCGTGTCCGAGCCAGCGCCATCGGCCGCAGTCCCACGTCCACGTCGCGACCGGCACGCGTCTCCCGCCGGACGATCGCACCGAGAAGAACCCGACGACGTAGTCGAGGCCGAGGGCGGCGGCGTTCGCGGCGCGCGCGTGGCCGGACTGCCATGCCGGCGCGACGAACCCGCGCGCCGGCCTGCCGAAGACATCCCGGAAGATACGCTGCCCGTCCTCGATTCTGCGTCGTGTCCCGTTCGCGTCGAGCCCGTTCATCTCGTCGGAACGATCGGTCAGCAGCGTGACCGGTCCGCAGCCTCGCTGCCGGCGGTGAAAGCAGCCGTGAAGCAGAAGGTCGTCGGAGCTGTCCTGCAGCAGGCGGCAGTAGTCGGGGTGCGCTCCGAGCGGCCACGCACCGTGCCAGTCGGGCACGACGCCAAACGAGAGACGCCGGCCGACGAGAGGAGCGAGGTCGCGAATCATGACGCGGGTCTCGTCCGCGAACGCGGGCGTCGCATCGTGGATGCACACGAGGAAGGGCGGCATGCCGATCTAGGGAGCGCTCGAATCGCCGACGGCGCCGCTCAGCACTCCGCCGTAGCGCCGGTCGCGGGCGGCGAAGGCGCGAACGGCGGCGGCGAGATCCTGTTCGGTGAAATCCGGCCAGAGAACGTCCGTGAAGTACAGCTCCGCGTAGGCGGATTCCCACAACAGGAAGTCGCTGAGCCGCTGTTCACCGCCGGTGCGGATCAGCAGATCGACATCGCGGGTCCCGTCCGGCGCGTGCATTGCCTCGAAGAGCGAACGCTCGAATGCCTCGCGCGTGGGCGGGACGCCGGCCGCAAGACGGCCTGCCGCCGCGAGCAGCGCCCCGCGCGCCGAATAGTCGATGGCGACGCGCAGATGCAGCGCGGTGCCCGCACGGGTGCGATCCTCGACTCGCGCGATGCTGTTTCTGAGCGAGTCCGGAATCCTGTCGCGGCGCCCGATGACGTTGAAGCGGACGTCGCGCCCGGCGAGATGGGCGCACTCGGAGTCCAGGTACTTCTGGAGCAGGAACATGAGGTTGTCCACCTCGCCGCGCGGCCGCCGCCAGTTGTCCGACGAGAATGCGTAGAGCGTCAGGGTGCTGATCCCCAGCGGCGGCGCCGCCTCGACCGTACGGCGCACCGCCGACGCGCCGGCCACGTGCCCCTCTTCGCGACGGCGGCCGCGCACGAGCGCCCACCGGCCGTTCCCATCCATGTTGATCGCCACGTGGAACCGGTCCCGGCCCCGGCGCCGCGGCGGCTCCGGGTCGCGCCAGCGCGAATCGTGATCCGTCGATCTCACGCGCCATACTTTACGATACAAAGTGCGGCGCGTCAACCGGTGCTTCCCCGATCCCGTCGGCATCACGGCGAGCACGTCGTCTCCGCCGAGCACGGCGCTCACGATCCGCTCCTGCCCCGGCCTGAATTGCTGATGCGCGAAATGAGTCCGCAGCCGCGAGACGAGATCCATGGGACGACGATGGCATCGTCACGATGGAGCGCGCAAGAGAGCAGAATCTGCAGCGGCGTCGAGCGTCGTTGTTTGCGGAAACGCTGTACCGGTTCTGCCGCGGCTGGCGCATGATCGAGATCGGAGACATGACGCACGACTACGATCGCGTCGCCGCCGACTATGCCAGCGTCCGCGCGCCGGATCCGCGCGTCCATGCGGCGATTCTCGAGGCGCTGAGCGACAGCGAGTCGATCGTGAACGTCGGCGCCGGCACGGGCTCGTACGAGCCGGACGACCGGTTCGTCGTCGCCGTCGAGCCGTCGGCGATGATGGCAGCCCGGCGCGCGCCTGGCGCCGCGCCGTGCGTCCGCGCGACGGCTGGCGCGCTGCCCTTTCCCGACGGCGTGTTCGACGCCGCGCTGGCGGTGCTGACGATGCACCACTGGCCGGATTGGCGCGGCGGTGTTCATGAACTGCGCCGCGTCTCGCGCCGCCGGATCGTCGTGTTCACATGGACGCCGCTGGCCGGGCCGTTCTGGTTCGTGCGGGACTATCTTCCGTCCGTGTACGATCGCGATCGCGCGGCGTTTCCGTCGCCGGAGGAGTTCGCGCGCGTCGCCGGTGGTGCCGCCGAGATCCGCGCCGTACCGATCCCGTGGGATTGCACCGACGGGTTCCTTGGCGCGTACTGGCGGCGGCCCGAAGCGTATCTCGATCGCCGCCGGACGGCTGCGATCTCGGCGCTCGCGGAGCGGACGCCGGAAGTCGGCGCCGGACTGGCCCGCCTCGCCGATGATCTGGCGAGCGGCCGCTGGGCCGAGCGCAACCGCGCCCTGCTCGGACGCGAGACGCTCGACGTCGGCTACCGGCTGCTGGTCGTGAACTACTGACGACCGGCGCGCCATTCAACCCGTGCCGGGCTGTGCGGCGGCTCTACCGATGCTCATCGAAATGCCCGTGCGGCGCTTTCTTCGTGCTCTCGTACAGACGTTCGACGAAGTGAATGAATTCGACGTACGCCTTGACGTACGCCCGGCCGGCGGGCAGGTCGTCCGGCTTGAATGTCCTCGCCGCCATCGCCTCGCCGAACTGCTCGCGAAGACGTTCGTCGAGGATCCCCGTGAGCAGCCGCTTTACCGGTTCCACCGACCCGGCGCGAATGGCTTCGTCCGCGGCGGGAATGGCCGGCCCGATATCCCGCCCGGCGGGTTGGAGGCCCGTGAATGGGGCGCCCTCTCCGGCCCGGTGCAGGCGGACCAACGTCTCGAAGAAGAACCGGTCCGCGAGCTCTCTGGCCTGCGGGCTCAGCTGACGAACCGCCATCGTTTGCTCGAAGGCGGCGCGAACCTCGCGCTCGTCCTTCTGCTGGACCCAGATCAATGCGAACGCCGGGTTGCGCGACTCGAGCGCTCGTTGAGCCGCCTTCACCACCGGGCCGTCCAGGCCGTCACAATGCGCCAGCGCGCGTGACGGCGTGACGGCCGCCAATCCCAGCACGATCACCACGGACAGCGCGCGGACGAACCTGCTTGTGGCCACGACACACCTCCCCGATGCGGGACATTGAAGCGAGCGCGGGGGTCTAGCGTTCCGCGCGCGCCGCATCCGACTTCGCCCCGCCGACCGTCCTCTCGAGACCCCGCGCCAGGCGTTCACGATCGGCGGGGCTCAGTCGGGCGTGCGCGTGCATGAGCTGGTAGATCCGGAGCGGCATCGCGCCCTCGAGAACTTCCTCGGCGGCCTCTTTCGCCTCTTTCTGCGGCCGGTGCCATTCGGAGAAATTCAGCGCCGCGCGTCCCTCGGAAACGTCGTGGTGAACGAGCCACGACACCGGGGCGACCTTCGAGTAGGCCGGCCATGCCGTTTCATTGCTGTGGCAGTCGAAGCACGCCTGCTTCGCCAGCGTCCGCGTCTCCGGTGAATCCCACACCGGCTCTGCGGCGACGGGCGGGTTGAGGTGATTGCGTCCGTAGGGCACGGCCTGAATCGCCGCCAGCGCCGCGACGGATGTCAGGCCGGCCGTGACCAGGAATCGACGGCTTGCGAGTTTCATGAGACAGCTCCTGAAGGCCGCGCGGGGAAGTGGAGAGCAGATGGCGTGCCGTCCGCTGGACGGCCCGAGCACGCGGAAACACGTGCAGAATCGCCCGCGCGCGACGGAGATCGGAATGGCGTCAGCTGCGGGAGTTGAAAGAGTCCTCAGGCGCGCGGAATTTTCGGCGGCAGGTGACGGTCGCGGCGGCCGGCGAGGCTCGTCGGCCGCGGGGGGAATGCGCTGGAATCGCCACTAATAGGATCGCTCACATCGCCCTGACCTTCAAGACTGTTTGTTGGACGGCAGGATCGGTATCATCGCCGGCCCATGTCCAATGTCGAACATCGGCTCGCCCGATTACTGGACGCGTCATCCCTCGCGCGCGTCGTCCCGCACCTGCCGCCGGAGACGCTGCACCAGCTCATTCGCCATCGCGGACTCGATGCGTGCGGCGAGCTCGTGACGTCGGCGACACCCGCGCAGCTCGCCTCCCTGCTCGATCTCGATCTGTGGCGCGAAGCGCGGCCGGGATGCGACCAGCAGTTCGACGTCACTCGCTTCGGCGAATGGCTCGAGGTCCTGGCAGACACTGGAGGGTCGATCGCCGCGCGAACGGTCGCCGCGCTCGACGAGGATCTCGTCGTCGCCGGACTGTCGCGGTTCGTTCGCGTGTTCGATCCGGGGATCTTCGAACCAGCCGCGCAGAGCGATGACGAGCCGGGCGATCGTGGCGAGGCGATGCGTGAAGGAGATGCGATCGCGGCTGACGACGCATCGGCGCACGAATCGAGTGGAACCGGACTCGAGTGCGAGATCGGCGGATATGTGGTCCGCGCGCGACGAGCCGATGCGTGGGACGCAATCGTCACGCTGCTGGCGGCGCTCGATACCGAGCACGCCGCGTACTTCCACGCGGTGATGCAGGGCTGCCGCGATCTGTCCAACTCCCGTCCGGAGATCGACGGCCTGGACGATCTGCTGCCGGCCCCGGCGCAGCAGCTCCACGACGTCGCGATCGAACGGGAGGAGCGGCGATCGCTGCAGGGCTACGCCACTCCGGCCGACGCGCGCGCCTTTCTCCAGATGGCGCGACAGCCGCGGCAGACGGGGTCCGGCGCGCCGGCGACAGGAGGGTTCGATCGGAATCCGATCGTCGCGGCGTACTTTCGAGCCGCGGACGCGGCCAGGGAATCCTCGCCGCGGCCGGCGTCCTCCAAGGTTGCCGGGGCCGACCGGCACGAAGACGCGAGCGGCGCTGCCGACTCGATCGAAGTAGTAATGGCGCTTCTCGAGGCCGGCGTGATGCCGGCGCGTCCGCGCGCGCTGCTCGCACTGGCGGACACCGACCCGCAGGCCGCCCGCCTCACCCTGCTGCGCCGCCTGATGGCCTGCGTCCGCGACGCCGATGAAGCGGCATACTTTGCGCGCACTCGTGAGCTGGCCTTTCTCGCCAACACACTGCTCGCGGGATGCTCGGTGCAGTCACGGGCGTTCACGCCCCAGGAGGCGTCGGATGCTGCGGCGAGCGTCTGCAACCTGGGGCTGGAGCACTGGCCGGCACAGTCGAGCGACGCGTTGCTGGTCGATCGCGACCTCGTCACCGTGTTCGAAGTGGGCTGGTCGGTGCTGCATCAGGAGGTCAGCATGTTCGTGGCGCAGCAACTCATCTCGGTGCTCGACGATCTTCAGTGCGTCGATGCTGACTTGCAGCAGGAATTCGCCGCGCTGCGGCGGACGCTGGCGGCGCGACGCGACGCCGGCACGCCGTGGCTCGCGCGCGGCGCTGCCGAGGTGCTCGGCATGATCGACATGACCGCGTGGATCGGCGTGGCCGGCCTGCTCGACGAATGTCCCGTTCTGCCCGCTGCGCTCACGGCGATTCTCGAGGGGCGCACCACGGCGGTCAGCGCGACCGCGTTTGACTTCATTTCCACCGCCGCCCAGATCGCCGACGTCCGCACCTTCATGCGGAAGCTCGCGCACGTGCTGTCAAGCTGACCTGTGCTCGACGCTCGCGCGCGGCCGGGCGGAATTTGGCGTCAACTGTGCAGACATCCGGAGAGATCACTCGCACCGGAACGAACAAAGGAGCACACGACATGAAGCCAAAGAACACTATCTGTCTGTGGTTCGACAAGGATGCCGAGGAGGCAGCGCGGTTTTACGCGGCCACCTTTCCAGACAGCAAGGTGACCGCTGTGCAGAAAGCGCCTGGAGACTACCCGAGCGGCAAAGAGGGGGAGGTGCTCACGGTCGAGTTCACGGTGTGTGGCATTCCCTGCCTGGGGCTGAACGGCGGGCCGGCGTTCAAGCACAGTGAAGCGTTCTCCTTCCAGATCGCGACGGACTCTCAGGAAGAAACCGACCGCTACTGGAACGCCATCGTCGCCAACGGCGGCCAGGAAAGCGACTGCGGCTGGTGCAAGGACCGGTGGGGCCTCTCCTGGCAGATTACGCCGCGGGTGCTCACGGACGCGCTTGCGGCCGGCGGTGCCGAGGCGAAGCGCGCGTTCGACGCCATGATGAAGATGCGGAAGATCGACGTGGCGACGATCGAGGCCGCGCGTCGCGGCTACGCGGCGACGAGGTGAACTCGCCGGCGCGGCCGACGAGCCGCGCCGGGTATTTACTTGAGGAGCGCGCTCCAGTTCAGGAATACGCCGAATTCGCGCGGCGCGCGTTCGCCGCCGGGATGCGGCAAATAGAGCCGGCTGCCGTCCGAGGACACATCGTAGATCGTGCCCCAGTGACGATCGCCGAGCGGAGGGACCTTCAGCCGCGCTGCAGCGCCGAACGACAGTCCGTCCGCCGCGTCCCGTCGAACGGGAACGCCGTTCAGCGCTCCCTGCGGACCGGCAAAGAACAGCTCGCCGCCGTCGCGCCGCCAGACCGGCTGATCGCCTCCCCCGCTCGACACGACGAACCGGTGCGGAGGCCCGGTGATGCTGCGAACCGAAACCTCCGGCCGGCCGGATTCATCCGAGACGTAGGCGAGCCATCGGCCGTCGGGCGAGATGCGTGCGTCGCGTTCGATGAACGCATCCGCGAGCAGTTTCTGCGGCGCCGCGCCGGGTTCGAGCGGGATCGTCCAGATATCCCTGCCGTCGACGGTGACGACCAGGTACTTGCCGTCTGGTGACCAGTCACTGGGCTCGCAGGGCTGCTGCGGACAGGCGAGCGTTCGGGTCACGCCGGTGCCGTCCGATGCCGCAAAGCCGATCGTCGTCTCGTGAACCGTGCCTGAGCGGTAGGCGATCTCTCGTCCATCCGGGGACCAGACCGGCATCACGTCGAGATCGGCTGATGTCGTCAGCCGCAGCCGCGTGCCGCGGCGCAGGTCGTCGAGCCAGATGTCGGGATTGCCTCGGAGCGGATCGACCACGGAGCGCGCGAGGCGCGCGCCGTCGGGTGAGATTCGCGGAAACCCGCCGAGTTCGGGCTCCGTCAGCAGCTGGAGGTTCGCTCCGTCGCGCCCGACGCTCGCCAGCCGCCCGCCCCACGGCAGCATGACAGCGCTGTACGCCAGCACGTTCGTCGTCGCGGTGATCAGCGCCGCGTCGCGCGGCGACGTGGCGATGGCGTTCACGCCAATCATCTGCACGGGCCCGTCGAGGGTACGCCGCACGGGATCGAACGGCCGCACTTCAACGCGGCCGTCAGCGACCGACAGGAGCGCACCGCGGCGCCCGTCGCCGAGTGGCGCATACACGGCAGCCGATTCCGAGGCGAACAACTGGACCGATCGCGCAGGAGGATCGTCCAGGCTGCCCAGGTAGACGCCGCGGCGGGCATCGCGCAGCGACACGATGGAGTAGACGAAGTGGACGCCGTCGGGCAGAAACGCCGGCCAGCGGTGGGCGGTTTCTTCCTGCGCGCGATCGACGATCGTGACCGGCTTGAGGCCGCCACCCTGGTCGGACACGCGCATCAGCGACGTATCCCGATACTGAGGCTGGAAAACAATGACGCCCGACCGGCTCCACGTACCGCCGCGCGCGTCCGGTGCGTCCGCGAGCGCGATCGGGGAGCCGCCGCCGAGGCCGACCCGTTTCAGCTTGCCTTCCGCGAAGAAACCGATCGTCTGGCTGTCGGGGGACCAGAATGGATGACGCGCGCCTTCCGTCCCGGGGACGGTCGCGGCGTCGAGCGATGACAGATCGCGCACGAATATCCGGCGCACGCCGGCGTCGCTGCCTCCGACCCAGCAGATGCGCCGCCCGTCGGGCGACACGGAGGGCGCGGACAGCAGGCTCGTGCCGGCCGGGAGCGTCCACGTAAACCGTGCCGGCGCGGCAGGCTGCCGGTCGAGCGGCGCCGGGCGCACGGTCCACCAGGTCCCGACCACCGCTGCCAGCAACGCCAGCGGCGCGGCGATCCACATCCAGTACGCCCGCAGGGGCCGTTGCGCGCTGCGGATCGGCACGGCGGGAGGTGGCGTGACGTCAGAGGGACCCGATTGTTCCAGCGCCCATGCGAGATCCGCCGCCGACTGAAAGCGATCGTCCGGCGCCTTCTCGAGCAGGCGCGCGGCGATCCTGGCGAGACCGGCGCGAACGCCATCGGTCTGCCGAAGGAGGTCAGGGGGCTGCGAGTGGAGGATGGCATGAAGCGTGTCGACCGTATTCTCGCCGGCGAAGGCCCGTTCGCCGGTGACGAGCTCGTAGAGGATCGATCCCAGCGCAAAGAGATCGGCACGCGCGTCCACTCGTTCGCCGCGAATCTGTTCGGGAGCCAGATAGCCGGCGGTGCCGAGGAGGATCCCGGTGACCGTCGGCGCGCCATGGCGCGGGTGCGCGGCGTCGGGGCCGAGCCTGGCGATGCCGAAGTCCAGAATCTTGGTCACGCCCGCGCGGGTGAGAAAGATGTTCTCCGGCTTGAGGTCGCAGTGCACCAGGCCGGCCGAGTGCGCGGCGACCAGCCCCCTGGCAACGTCGGCGGTAATCCGGCGCGCCTCAGACGGTGTGAGGGCCTCCCGCGTGATCCTCGCCCGCAGCGTCTCGCCTTCGAGCAGCTCGACGACGATGTACGGGCGGCCGTTGAAGAGGCCGACGTCGTACACCTTCACGACGTTCGCATGATCGATCGACGCGGTGATGCGCGCTTCACGCAGAAAGCGATCGATCCGCCGCTCGTCGGGAATCCCGATCGGCGACAGCATCTTCAACGCGACGTCGCGCTGAAGCCGGACGTCCGTCGCGCGGTAGACCACGCCCATTCCGCCGTGGGCGATCAGGCTGACCACGCGATACGGGCCGACGTCTGCGCCCGTCAGCAGCGCGGTCTCGCGCGCCAGCTGGCGCGCCGCGAGGACGAAGGCCGGCGTGTCCAGGAAGTCGTCCGGCGGCGCGCCGGAGGCAATCAGATCCTCGGCATACGTCACGAGGTCCGGCTGCGTCTCGGTCAGTTGCCGGCGCAGCCGGGCCCGTCCGTTCGCATCGGCGTCGAGCCAGGCGTTGTGCCAGTCGGACAGGCGGTTCCACTGATCATTCTTCATGGGAGCCTTGTACCGTCAGGCGTCGGCGGAGCCACGCACGCGCGGTATTCCAGTCGCTCATCGCCGTCCGGACCGACACGTTGAGGGCGTCCGCCGTTTCGGCGACGCTGAAGCCTCCGAAAAACCGCAGCTCCACCACCTGACTCGCCCGCGGAGCGATGGCCGCGAGCTCGTCGAGCGCGTGTTCCAGCGCGATGACCTGGACGTCGGGGTCCGGCGCGGGAAGCTGCACGCTGTCGATCGGGACCGTCTCCGCGCCCGCGCCGCGTTTGGCCGACTGGCGGGCGCGCGCCGCGTCGACGAGCACCCGCCGCATCATCTGCGCGGCGGTCGCGTAGAAGTGGGCGCGGTTCTGCCACTCCACGCCGCGCCAGCCGATCAAGCGCAGATACGATTCGTTGATCAGATCGGTCGCTTGCCAGCCGTGCCCCGATCGTTCGCCGTCGAGCAGACGTCTGGCCATCTGCCGCAGCTCCCGGTGCACGAGCACCTCGAGCTCGCCCAGCGCGTTCCCCCCGCCGGCACTCCACGCCATGAGGAGCTCCGTCACGTCTCCGGGGTTCGCCATCCGCGACCGAGTCTACCCCGGGGTGCACTTTCCACAGGCGGATTCCGCCTGACGGATATGCAGGCGGCGTCTGGCCGCCGCGGGAACGGAACCGTCATCGTTCAGAAATGGAGCTCTATGCACATGGGAACCCTCGTTCGACGCTCAACGCCCGGAATCGCCGCCTGCGGACTCGCGCTCCTCATCACAGGCTGTTCCGACGGCAGGACCCCGGTTGCGCCGGCACCCGCCGCCGCGGACGTCCAGTCGCCGCTCCAGGGGGATCCGTCCCTGGGCCCGCAGCTGGCGGCCGTTCGCGAGGCGACCGCTCAGTTCCACGAGGTGTCTGCGGCGGTCGCGGCCGGGTATCTGAACCCGGCAGGCCGCGTGTGCGACCAGATCCCGATTGGAACGATGGGCATCCATACGCCGAACTCCGCGCTGCTGGCCACTCAGCAGATCGATCCGCTTCGCCCGGAAGTGCTGCTGTACCTGCCCAAGCCAGACGGCGGATTCCGGCTCGTCGCAGTCGAGTACATCCAGTTCGTGCTGCTGCGCGATCCCGCCACCAACCAGGTCGCCCCCTGGACCTCTCCGAGTCCGTGGCCCTCGAACTACCAGGTGGTGACGCCGACCCCCCAACTCTTCGGCCGGACTTTCGACGGGCCGATGCCGGGACACTTCCCGGGGATGCCGTGGCATTGGGACATGCACGTGTGGATCTGGGCGAACAATCCGAACGGCGTGTTCGAGCCCTGGAATCCGGCGCTCAGCTGCAGCTAGCCGGCGCTGGTGGCGACAATCTGGAGCGAGTCAGGTCGCAGACCCCGACTCGCTCCCGATTGCTTCGTTCACGGTGCTGTCGGGCGTCAGTTTCACGTTCGCCGGTTTGAGATCAGGACGATGGCGGTGGACAGTGTTCGGATCATCGTCGCACCCTTGTCGACGGGAAAGTCAGAGCATTCATGCCCCACCCGGGTTTGTGCCGTCGATTGTTGTCGCTCGATCATCCACAACAGCCGTCATGGACCTGAGCCGTTCGACCGCGATGGGTGGGGTTCGAAAGGCCGTTCAGAACGAGCCTCCGCTCGCCAGTCGAAGCTTCATCGCCGTGGAAGCGCCCTTCATCGACGGCGCTGCGGATCGGATTGCCGCCGAACGCTCCTGCTGACGTTCGAGAGTCAGCGCTGCGGAAGCGTCACGCGGACCTTCGCAGGATCGACCGCCGACACGTGCGGAGCCTCGGCGTTGCGCAGCCAAACGTTCAGCCGTGCCGATCCAGGAGTCAACGGATTCGCAGCGTCAATCACGGCATGCATGTTCTCGGCGGTAAAGCTCGCCCAACCGGGCGCCACCTGTAGCACGCCGAGTTCGCCCGCCACGACTGGCGCGTCGCCGGCTCGCATTACGACGGTTCCCTGCGCGTAACGCGCGCCCCGCTCCTGCCGGATATCGATCGAGATCTCACCAGTCTCAGTCTGCGTGCGCAGGGTGACGCGGCGCCTTCCGTTTGCTGTCATCGGACGGCTCGGCATCGCATCGGTTCTCCAGAGTACGCGTCCGCCTTGCTCGCCGGTGACCACGCCGTCACGCACCGCATGCACGCCGTTGACGAAGACATGCCGAATGCCCTCGGAAAGAACGGCCGGCTTCTCGTAGGTTGCGCGATCGACGACGGTACGAGGATCGAACACCGTCACATCGGCTGCCATACCGGGCGCGAGGTAGCCGCGATCGATCATGCCGATCGTCGCTGCCGGAAGCGCCGTCATCTTCCGCACCGCATCCTGCCAGGTGAGAATCTTCTCTTCACGCACGTACTTTCCGAGGACTCGAGGAAACGAGCCGTAGAACCGCGGATGGATGTCGCTCGCGTTCGTGGCACCGCAATCGCACGCGATCGACGTGTCGGGGTACTCGAGGATCTTCTGCAGGTCTGATTCGCGGCCGAATGGCGCGATCATCTGCGGGTCGTCCTTCTCGACCAGCCGCACCACCGCCTCGCCCGCAGACACCTCCATCTGGCGCATCACATCGGTCAAATGCCGTCGCGTCTCCGGAAGATAGATGCCCGCGACGTCGCCCAATCGACCGGCGATCGTCTGCTCGATTTCGCGGGCGATCCGCGGACGCTGGTCGGGGTCGGCAAATCGCTCGAGCATCGCCTGTCGTCCGCCATCCTGCACCCAGGCCGGAATGATGAGATTGCTCAGGCGGGTCTGCCCGGACAGATATGGGTACACGTCCGCCGCCGCGTAGTCGCCCTCCCGGGTCGACGCGGCGACGGTGGCAAGCAGCCGGGTCGCCGTTCCCTGCTCCTTCCCTTCTGCCTTCATGTGCGTGATGACCCCAATCAATCCCGCCGCCTTCGCAATGCGCAGCGTCTCTTCGAGGCCGACGCGCCAGCTGAAGCCCGACTCGGGCGTCTTCCGGACGTGGTTCGGGAAGTTCGTTCGCCATGGTGCGGCAGCGGAGACCACCTGAGTGACTTCCTCCGTTCGCGCGAAATACCCGGGCCTGTACTCGAGTCCGGCGGAGACACCCCACGCGCCCGCCTTCATCGCGGCGACGATGAGGGCACGCATCCGATCGATCTCCTCGGCCGTTGGCCGGCGATCGGAGAGTCCGACCACGGCGGACCACACGCTGTTGAAACCGATGTAAGCACCCAGATTGACCGAGAGGCCGGCTCTGGCGACGCGTGCCGTCACGGTGCGTAGATCGGTCGGCCCGGCTCCGTCCGCATTCGTGATCTCGGTGGTCACGCCCTGCGTCAGCATGTTCTCCGCACGCGGGAGCGCCGCCGGCTGAAGATGGCTGTGAATGTTGATGAATCCAGGAGCGACGTAGAGTCCGGTGACGTCGATATCGTGCTCCGCCGAGTCGCGCGGGAGATTTCCGATCCTCGCGATGCGACCGCCCGCGATCGCAACGTCCGCGCGATACGGCGGCAATCCTGAACCATCCAGAATGGTGCCGTTCTTCAAGACGACGTCAAACCGATGCGCTTGTCCGGCATCCGGCTGTGCCGCCCCGACTGCGCCCAGCAGCACGCACATCCATACTTTTCGGCTCATCATGCCTCCGCGTATGCGTGTGAATTTCCCTGTGGCCGTCGAAGAAGATTATGCGCCGTATAGCTGCATGTAGCGGATCTTCGGGGGCTGACCGTCAGTCCAGGCAGCGCTGCTCCGATCGGTGATGCCAGACTTCACTCAGTTGTCGCGAGCTTCGTCTGGGCAGGCCAGTGCGTCCACGGATGCCTGCAATGCTTTCGGCTGGCCGCCGATCCGCCCCGTGAACGGTATCCACGCCCACCGACGTGGATCAGGGAGTTCGTCAAGCGAGCGCAAACGAGCGTCTCATCCCGTATCGAGTTCGGTTGTGTCAGGGGACACAGGGGTCGTGCCACCGATCAGTACCGTGGAGGTGACTGGGCCTGGTCCAAACCGGCCGCGCGCTGCGGATCGTGGGCGAACAAAAGGCGAATATGATACCGTGATGGCCTGCGGGTGCGCCTGATTCCAGTCGTGGCACATGGTGACGCACGGTCGTTCCGAGCCGCTGTCGCAACTCGAGGTGCTGGTGATCGACTGCCAGGCCACGGCTGCGGCTCCCCGAGGACATCTGCTCGAGATCGGCTGGGCCCGCCTGCGCGAAGCCATCACGGACGCGCGGTCGTCTCTGATCGCGCTCCCCGACGGCGAACGGATTCCTCCAGCGGTTGCCCGGATCACGGGGATCTCCGACCGCATGATGAGGACGGCCGCTGTCGACCGGCACTTCGCGTGGCAGGAGCTGTCCGACCAGGCCGCGAGTCTTGCGCAGCAGCCCGCACCCGCGGTCATCCACTTCGCCCGGTTCGAGCAGCCGTTCCTCCGCGCGCTGGCGAACGGCGTGTTTCCGCTCGACGTGGTCTGCACGCACGACATCGCCAGGCGCCTGTTCCCGGATCTTCCGCGCTGCAGCCTGCGCGCGCTTTCCGGATATTTCGGCCGCGCCGTCGGCCCGCTGCGCCGCACCGGCGATCACGTCGAGGCGACGGCGTTCGTCTGGCGCGAGCTGGTCTGCCTGCTCCAGATGCGTGGCGTGTCGACCTGGGGCGCGCTTCACGAGTGGCTCGCAGGGCCTCGCGAGCCGACGAGGGATCGACGCCGCGTCTGGCCGATGCCGCGCGAGGTGCGCCTCTCGCTGCCCGACGCTCCCGGCGTCTATCGCATGCTCCGGACGGGCGGGGGCGTGTTGTACGTCGGCAAGGCCGCGTCGCTCCATCACCGCGTCAACAGCTACTTCCGTAAGCAGAAGGGCGTGCCCGAGCGGATGCTCGAGATGCTGTCGCAGGCGCGCGCCATCTCGTTCGACGTCTCACCGAGCCCGCTCGAGGCGGCGCTTCTCGAGCCGGACGAAATCAAGCGGCACCGGCCGCCCTACAACGTGGCGCTCACGATCCAGGACCGCGGGGTGTGGTTCGCCTCGCGGGATCTCGGCGTGCGCAGCGCACAGCCATCGCCGCAGTGCCCGCTCGGACCTCTGGCATCGGCCGAGACGATCGATCGATTTGCGGCATTCGCGCGCGCGCAGCGCGCCGCTCTGACGTCCGGCTCGCGGGGTCCGGATGACGCCGCGTTCACGGCGGGGTACCACCGCCTGTGCGCCGCGCATCCTGAACTGTCGCGGATCGGCCTCTCACAGCCCGCGAGGCTGCTGCGCCTTGGGACACGCCTCTGGCGAGAGGGCCGGCGAGACCACGACGGCGATGAAGTCGAGGCGGACGAAACAGCTCGCGGATTGCCGGTCTGGACGCCGGAGTTCGTGCAGCTGTCGCTCGAGTGGCTCGCCTTGCGCGCGGCGCTCGCCCGGCGCCGCGCGATCTGGTTGACGCGGTTGTTCGACTCGAGCGTGGTGTGGCGCGAGCCCGGTCACGCTCGGGCTCGGCTCCTCGTGATCGAGAACGGCGAGGTCGTGTCGCGTGAGACAGTGGACCCACACACGGCGCCGCCGATTCCGCCGGGCTGCCGCCGGCCGGTGGCCGCGCGTCGTGAAGCCTTCACCCTCGCCTCCTTCGATCGCCTGCGGGTGCTGACTACGGAGCTGAAGCGCGTCGTTTCAGCCGGTGCTCCGGTGGCGCTGCGTTTGGGAGCCGGACCGGCGCTCGACGAGTCGCGACTCGCCTCAGCGCTGTGGTGGGTCTGATGCCCGGTCCCGCCGCCACCATTCTCCACGCCGACCTCGACGCTTTTTATGCGTCGGTCGAACAGCTGCTCGACCCTCGCCTGCGCGGCAGGCCGATTGCCGTCGGCGGCGGCGTCGTGCTCGCGGCCTCCTACGAAGCGCGCGCCTTCGGGGTACGGAGCGGCATGCCCGGACGCCGCGCGCGGCAACTCTGTCCCGATCTGCTCTTCGTCGCCGGACATTTCCACGAGTACCAGCGCCTCGGTGACGCCGCGATCGCGGTCCTGAGCGATTTCACGCCATCCATCGAGCGCATCTCGATCGACGAAGCCTTCGCCGACGTCGCAGGATGCACGCATCTCTTTGGCTCGCCGGAGCAGATCGCCACGACGGTTCGGGCTCGCGTGCGCGCCGAACTGGGCCTGCCGATGTCGATCGGCGTCGCGCGTACCAAGCACCTGGCCAAGGTCGCATCGCAGGTCGCCAAGCCGGACGGACTGGTCGTGGTCGATCCGGACACCGAACTCGAGTTCCTTCACGGGCTGCCGGTCGCGCTGATGTGGGGCGTGGGCCCCGCCACCGAGGCGCGGCTCGCCAGGATCGGCGTGGCCACGATCGGTCAACTGGCGGCGATCGCGCCTCAATCGGTCGAGCGATTGCTGGGACACGCGGTGGGGAAGAAACTGACGGCGCTCGCGTGGAACCGCGATCCGCGTCAGATCCAGACGCGCCGGCGCGCGCGCTCCGCGGGCGCACAATCGGCGCTCGGACGACGGCCCGCGATCGAACGCGTGTTCAAACCGGTGCTCCATCACCTCGCCGACCGCATCGGCGGCAGGCTGCGCGCCAGGTCGCTGGCGGGCCGGACGATCACCGTCCGCGTGCGCTTCGCCGACCTGCGCTCGGTGACGCGCTCGCTCACGCTGTCGGCGCCGATCTCCGCAACGAGGGCTCTCGCCGAGGTCGCCGAGGACCTGGTGCGCGGCGTCCTTGCCGATCACCCCGGTGAACGGATGATCTCGCTGCTGGCGATCTCCGTCTCGCAGCTCGACGCGCCTGCGGTCGTGCAGCTGGAGCTGCCGCTTGGGCTGGGCGGCGACGGACGCCGCCCCGGCACCAGGAAGGGCCTGGCGCGATCCTGCGCGGACCGGGCCGTCGACGCGATCCGCAAGCGCTTCGGAGGAAACGCCGTGGATTACGCGTCGGCATCGCGGGGTGGCCGTTCGGTCCCCGACGAGTTCCGGCGCCTGGCGGAAAAGGAGCTGTGATATTCGGGTTCGTTGCGCTACCGCTCGCTCGACATCAGGACAACGTCGCTTCGGTTGACGCCGCTGCCGAGCGACAGCCAACGGCCATTCGGGGACCAGGCGAAGCTGAAGACTCTTCCCACACTGAACCTCGTGATCTGCACAGGGCGTCCGCCGGTCAGCGGCTGCCGCCAGATGTTCGACACCCCGTTCCGAGTCACGACGTAATCGAGGCCGCTGTCGTCCGGCGCCCAGACCGGCGGAACTCCGAAGCTCGCGTCCTCCGGCGCGGCCATGCTGAGCACCTGCTTCAAATCGCCGAGTGACGCGACGATCCAGCGGGTGGATCTGATGGGAACCGGTCGCTCGCTCCAATGGGACGTCGAGTAGTAGATCAGCCGTCCTCTCGGAGAGGGCAGCGCGTCGTAACTCTCTCCCTCGATCAACGGGGTTGGCTGACCGCCGTCGATGGAAACACGCCAGAGGGACGCAACGCGCTCTCTTACAGACGAGAACATCACCCACTTTCCGTCAGGCGAGCACGCGGGATTGGAATCAGAAGAGCCGCCGGTCAGTCGCACTGCACCGCCCGCATTCGCAGGGGTTCGCCAGATCCCGCCGCCGCCGGCGGCCTGGTAGACGACGTATCGGCCATCGCCGCACGTCGACACGCCTCCCGAGACTCTCTGACCGGTCGGCAAGGACAGGCTGAACGTCCGCCCGTCCTTGTGAACGGCATTCAGGTTTCCGCTCAAGTCGCGGTACACGACCGTGTCGTTGTCGGGCAGCCAGCTGTGGCGCGCGACGATCGGGTTCGACCACGTTATTTGCGTTTGCGAAGAAGGGCTCGCCGCCGGCGCGATCCACAAATCCGACACCAGCGAATTCATCACAGCCGCGACCTTGGTGCCGGTGGCGCTGACATCGAGACAACAGAGATCGTGGTCCGTCAGGTCGGACGTAAGACGTTCCGCCCGGCCGTCCGGGTATCCGACGCGCCAGATCGGCCCTCCCGAGAAGCGGACGAATTGATTCGAATGCCACGGAGGGAACTGCCGGGTCAGCGCTTGCGATACGACCGTCAGCAAGCCCGACCCGTCAGGGCGCCAGCGGATCCGTCCAATGCGGTCGTCCGTGGAGTAGAGGTCGCGGCCGGCACCGCCGGACACCGGCAGCAGCAGGATGGACCAGCGCGGACGACTGCTCCGGTAATCGACGGCGCTCACCGCCACCGTCTGCCCGTCGGGCGACCAGCTCGGTGCGACCAGCTCGAACGATAAGGGCTTCTGCCGTGCTGCCAGAATTCGTTGCGAGCCGCCCCCCGCAGCCGCGACGACGATGTGGGCCCCATCCTCCGTGCCCCGCGTAAAAGCGAATTCGCGTCCATCCGGGGAAAAGCTGACCGGCGTATCGACATCGTCGAGGATCGGCGTTTCGACGCCGCCGGCAGCGGGAATGCGGGAGAGCACGAATCTTCCGGAGGTCCGCAGACCGCGCGCGAAGTAGACCGATTCCCCGTCGGGGCTGAACGTCAAGTGCGTCAGCACCGCCGGTTCGGGGGAGACGATCTGCGTTGTCCCACCACCGGCAATCTGTTTCACCCACACGCTGTATTCGTCCCCGTCGGTCTCGACGTAGGCGACCTGGCGGCCGTCGCGGGACATGGCGCTGTCGGTGGCTTTGCCGCTTTCCGTGACCTTGCCGATGCGCCACCGGTCGAAGTCCGTTGCGGGTGTCACGCTGGTGCTCGTCCGCCACGCCAGCGCCAACACGATCGCGAGAACTGCGACGACGCCGACCGAGAGGTAAGTCGCGATTCTGGGTATCGCAGTGTCACGGGACGCAGAGGCGGACTCGGTCGAGATCGTCCTGACGGCCGCGGTGAATCGATACCCATGACCCGGGACGGTCACGATGTAACGCGGCTGCTGTGCGCTCTCGCCCAGCGCCCGGCGGAGCAGGAAGATCTGCTGCGTCAGGTTCCCTTCTTCCACCACCACATCGGGCCAGACCGCCCGGAGCAGTTCGTCCTTGGTGACCACGCGCTCGCGGTTCGCGACCAGGATTGCGAGGGTGTCGAAGGCTTTCCCCGTCAGCGGCACGGCAACGCCGTCGCTGAGGAGGAGACGCATGTCCCGCAGCACCGCGAATCCATCGAACTCCCAGTTCGGGCCAGGAGAGGCGTCGGGCATGACCGGGACGCATCTTAGCGCCTCCCGGCACGTCCCCGGCCACCGCGGACGGAATTGAGCGCATTTGTGAGGTGCGCCTGAGGATTTCGTGAGACCTGCCGGCCCACCGTGGCCTCGCGAGGACGCCTGTCCGTCCCCGCGGAGGCGGCGATGCGAAGAAAGGTGGCCGGCGTCATGCTGGTGGCAGTTCTGACGACGGGGACGCGGATCGGGAACGCGCAAACCGGAGTACCCAGGGTTCGGCCGGAAGACGCCGCGATCCGCACGCTGATCGACCGGGGCATGGAGCGGGCGGCGACGTTTCGCGATCTCTATACCGGGCTCGACACGGCAGACGTCATCGTTTACGTCAGGTTCTCCCGCTGTCACAACGGCGTGCCGGCGTGTCTGGTCTGGGCGTCGGCTGGCACGGACACGCGACGGCTGTTGATCAAGATCGACAGGTTCGGCCGCTCGCCCGACGAGTTGATCGCGCTCCTGGCGCACGAGCTTCAGCACGCTCACGAGGTGGCCGCCGCGCCCGAGATCACGGGCGTGGCGTCATTTCAGAAATCATTCGCGGCGCGCGGCTGGAAACATGGGGATGGATTCGAGACGGAGCAGGCAGGCAATGTCGGGAGGAGGGTGGCTGCGGAACTGAGTCGCGGCGCAGGCGACGAGCCGCGACGATCCGGCGGGGCGCCTGCGGCGAAGCGAAGGCGGAAATAGCGGCCAGCGAAGCTCTGCCGCATGGTATCGTCCCGCAGCCATGGCGAAAGCTGCAATCGCGTCGATGCGACTCGCGCGGTTCGACCGGCTGCGTGCGTCCGACGTCGTTCACTCGATTTCGCGTCCTCAGCAGTGCCGGCACGTGGTACGGCGAGGATCCCGTGGCGGCGGCATCCGGGCCTGAACACACCTGCAAGCCGCTGTCATAATGGCGGCACGTGACGATCGCCGACCCGCCGGTTGAGCTAACGCCGCCGATCCCCCTCACCACGAGCCAGCTCGAGTCGCACGCGGCCCGGATCGCCGCCACCCACGCCGTCTCGGATGATCCGAGACGCGCGCGTCCGCTGCTCCCGAAGCTGGAAAAGAGCGGGGCACGACTCGATGAGGCCTATCTCTTCCTGTCGGCCGCCGCTCGTCCGGACGAACAGCCGGTCGGCGCGGAGGAGTGGCTCCGTGACAACCATCACATCGTCCAGGACCAGGTCCGGGATGTCCGTCAGCACCTGCCGCGGAAGTACTACCTCGAACTGCCAAAGCTGGCCGCGGGAGGCTTCGAGGGGTACCCGCGCGTCTACCTGCTCGCGCGCGAGCTGATTGCGCACACGGCCGGGCGGATCGATCTCGAGACCATCACCGACTTCACCTCCGCGTATCAGCGGATCGCGCCGCTCACCATCGGAGAGATCTGGGCCGTGCCGATCATGCTCCGGCTGGCCCTGGTCGAGGAGCTTGACCGTCTGGCCGGGGGCGTCGTCGACGCGCGTCGACGGCGTGCGGTGGCGAAGGAGTGGCACGGCCGGCTGTCGTCGACCGATCAATGGGACGAACGCAGCATCGCTCCGGTCCTGGACAGCGGCCGCGACGAAGACGGCCGCCTGGCGCCGGCGTTCGTCGTCGAGCTGCTGCAGTGGCTGCGCGACCAGCCCGCCACGGCCGCCGCGTTCTCGCACGCGCTGCATCGGGCGCTCGAGGCGCAGGACGATTCGGCCGAGGAGATGCTGCGGCTCGAGCATCAGCGCGAGGCCGCCGACCAGCTGGCGATCGGCAACGCGATCACGAGCATGCGGCTGCTCTCCTCGATCGACTGGACCGTCTTCTTCGAGCGGACCAGCCTGGTCGAGCGGATCCTGAGAGAAGACCCGGCGGGCGCGTACCCGCTGATGGACTTCCCGACCCGCGACCGCTACCGGCATGCGGTCGAAGGCCTCGCCAAGCGCGCCGGGGTCTCCGAAAACGCGGTGGCGCAAACCGTCCTGGATTGCGCGGCGGAGGCGAGGCAGCACGACCCCGCGCACGACCGTCGTCACCACGTCGGTTACTACCTGATCTCCCGCGGCCGCTTCGAGCTGGAGAAGGCGATCCACTACCGCCCGACCGGGACGGAGCGTTTCGCCCGATTCTTCTTCGCGCACCCGGCGCTGGGCTATCTGGCGACCATCGCGGTGATGACCGCGGTGGGCATCGCCAGCCTGCTGCTCTATGCCGAACGCCATGGGGCCGGGGCCGGCGCGCTCTTCTGGATCGGATTGGTGCTGCTGATTCCGATGAGCGAACTGGCGATCAGCATCCTGCACCTGGTGCTCACGAACCAGATCCCGCCGCGCCCGCTCCCCAAGCTGCGGCTGGACGAGATCCCGCCGGAGCTGCGCACCATGGTCGTCGTGCCGGCCATGATCACGTCGGCGCGGCGCGTCGACGAGCTGGTCGCCGACCTCGAGGTCCGCTTTCTCGGGAATCGCCACGACAATCTGCACTTCGCGCTGCTCACCGACTTCGCCGACGCCGACGCCCGGGCGCTGCCGTGGGACGAGGCGCTGCTCTCGCAGGCGCGCGAGTGCATCGCGCAGTTGAACGCGCGGTACGGCAGCGGGCGCTTCTATCTCTTCCACCGCGAGCGGCGATGGAACCCTGCCGAAGGCCGGTGGATGGGATGGGAGCGCAAGCGCGGCAAGCTCGTGGAGTTCAACCGGCTCCTGCGCGGCGGCACCGGCACCAGCTTCATCGTCAGCGACGGCGACCTCAGCGTTCTGCCGACGGTGCGCTACGTCATCACGCTCGACTCCGATACGCAGCTGCCGATGAACGCCGCGTCGCGGCTGATCGGCACGCTGGCGCACCCGCTGAACAAGCCGCGCTTCGATCCCTCCGTCGGACGGGTGACGGAGGGCTACGGCGTGCTGCAGCCCGCTATCGCCGTCGATCTCGTCAGCGCCAATCGGACCCGGTTCGCGCAGGTGTTTTCCGGACACGTCGGCATCGATCCGTACACGACCGCGTTCTCCGACGTGTATCAGGACCTGTTTCACGAGGGGAGCTACGTCGGCAAGGGCATCTACGACGTCGAGGCGTTCGAGGCCGCGCTGGCGGGGCGCGTTCCGGAGAATCGGCTCCTGAGCCACGACCTGTTCGAGGGCTCGTACGCGCGGACCGCGCTCTGCACCGACATCCTGCTCGTCGACGACTACCCGGCGCAGTACCTGGCGTTCGCGTCCCGCCAGCACCGGTGGGTGCGCGGCGACTGGCAGATCATGCGCTGGGTGTGGCGAACGGTGCCGGATGCGGGCGGGCGCACGGTCCGCAACGTCCTGCCGGTCACCCCGCGGTGGAAGATCTTCGACAACCTCCGGCGCAGCCTGCTGGCGCCCTCGCTGATCGTCCTGCTCGCGGCGGGATGGACCGTGCTGCCCCGCGGCCCGCTGGCGTGGACTTCGGTCGCGCTGTTGGTTTTCGCGTTCCCGGTCCTGGCGCAGCTCGCGCGCTCGCTGACCAGCCGTGTCCGCGGCGTGCCGCTCGTCAGGCACGTCGCCGGCGAACTGCCCGCCCTCGCCCTGAGCGCGCAACAGACCATCCTGTGGATCGCGCTTCAACTCCACCAGGCGGTCCTGATGCTCGACGCGATCATCCGGACCCTCTGGCGGCTGCTGGTCACCCGGCGACGGCTGCTCGAATGGGTCGCCGCAGACCGCTTCGCCGGCATGAGCCTCACGCCGGCGAAGGTCCTGCGATCGATGTGGCACAGCCCGGTGCTTGCGCTGGCGATGATGGCCGTCGTCACCGCCGCCGCTCCGGACCGCCTGCCGGCCGCCGTTCCATTCATCCTGCTGTGGTTCTGCTCTCCTGCGCTCGTGCTCGCGTCCGGCCAGCCGACTCCGGACCCGCGCCAGCGCATCGACGACAGTCAGCGGGCGGCCCTGCGGATGATCGCCCGTCGTACGTGGCTGTTCTTCGAAGAGTTGTTCGGGCCGGGCGATCACTGGTTGATTCCGGACAACTATCAGGAGAACCGCGCCGAGCTGATCGCGCACCGGACCTCGCCCACCAACATCGGCCTGCAGCTGATCTCCACGTTCGCCGCCTACGACTTCGGCTACCTGAGCGCTGCCGGCGTCATCGCACGCCTGGAGCCCGCCTTCGGAACGCTGCTCAAGCTGCAGCGCTACCGGGGTCACTTCTACAACTGGTACGACACGCGCACCTTGATGCCGCTGGTGCCGGAGTACGTCTCGAGCGTGGACAGCGGAAATTTCGCCGGCTATCTGCTCGCGACCCGCATGGGGCTGCTGCAACTGAGCGCCGAGCCCCGCATCCACGTGCGCGCCCTCGACGGCATACGCGACGCGCTCAACCTGTGCGCCGAGTGCCTCGCGGACGCGGCCGGGACGACTGCCTCGCCGGCCGCGCGGGCGCTCGCCGACGAGCTGAAGGCACTGAACAAAGTGCTGTTGCAGCGGCCGGAGACCGAGACTGACTGGCGGACGCTGCTGACGGGCGTCGACGATCACCTCTCGAGCCTCGGGATCGCGTTTCGCGAGGTCGAGGACTCGGCGATGACGCCCGCCGATGAGAGCGCGGTGGCGAGCGCCGCTGTCTGGCTGGAGAAGGCGGCCGCCGCGCTCGCCGACCATCGCGCGTCTCTGCAGATGGAAGCGGCGGACGTGCAGGAGCTCGCCGAACGCGCCGAGCGCCTCGCCGGGCTGGCCGACGATCTCGTCGAAGAGATGGATTTCGAGTTCCTCTACGATCGAGAGCGCGGGCTGTTCTCGATCGGCTACAACGTCGTCGACGGCCGCCTCGACCGATCGTTCTACGATGCGCTCGCCTCGGAAGCGCGTCTCACCAGCTTCGTCGCGATCACCACCGGACAGATCGCGCCGGAACACTGGTTCAGGCTCGGACGATCGCTGACACCGACCGGCACCGAACGCGCGCTGCTCTCGTGGAGCGGGTCGATGTTCGAGTACTTCATGCCCCTGCTCGTGATGCGCGCCTACCCGGGGACGCTGCTCGACGAGACCTACCGCGCCGTGATCGCCCGGCAGGTGCACTACGCTTCGACTCGCAACGTTCCCTGGGGGATCTCCGAGTCGGCCTACTACGCGCACGATCTCGACAAGAACTACCAGTACCGCGCGTTCGGCGTGCCCGGTCTGGGCCTCAAGCGAGGGCTGGCCGACGATCTGGTGATTGCCCCCTACGCCAGCGCCCTGGCCGCGCCGCTCGTCGCCGGCGATGTCCTGAAGAATCTGGAGCGGTTGCGCGACCTCGGCATGTCGGGCCGGTACGGCTTCTACGAGGCGATCGATTTCACGCCGGCCCGCGTGCCTGAGAAGAGCGACCGCGGCATCGTCCTGCGGACCTACATGGCGCATCACCAGGGCATGACGCTGGCGGCGCTCGACAACGCCCTCCACGACTATCCGATGCAGCGCCGCTTTCACGACGACCCGCGGGTTCAGTCGGCGGATCTGCTGCTCCAGGAGCGAATTCCGCACCAGGTTCCCCTGAAGAACGCGCCGATCGAGCTGGTCGATCGCATCCCGTCCGCTCGCGACGCCGTCAGCGCCTCGGCACGCGTCTACCTGACACCGCACACCTTGAGCCCGCGATGCCACACGATCTCGAACGGATCGTACGTGGTCATGGTGACCAATGCGGGAGGCGGGTACAGCCAGCGGCAACAGACGGCGCTGACGCGCTGGCGCGAAGACATCACCAGGGACGCCTGGGGCAGCTTCTGCTACATCCGTGACCTCGACTCGAGGCTGGTCTGGTCAACCACCTATCTGCCGGTCGCCCGCGAGCCGGATGAGTACGAGTGCACCTTCGCGCCCGATCGCGCGGTGTTCCGCCGCGTCGACGGCGACATCGAAACCCGCACCGAGATCGTCGTCTCTCCCGAGGACGACGTCGAGCTGCGGCGTGTGTCGGTGACCAATCTCGGCACGTCTCCACGGCGGCTGGACCTGACCAGTTACGCCGAGGTCGTGCTCGCGCCGGGCGACGCGGATCTCGCCCATCCGGCCTTCAGCAACCTGTTCGTGGAGACGCGCAGCGTCCCGGGACGCGACGCGTTGATCGCGACACGCCGGCCGCGCTCCGGCACGGACCGGCGGTACCTCGTCCACCTGCTCAGCGGACGAGGACCGGGAGCGCCGGACGCGCAGTTCGAAACCGATCGCGCGAAGTTCATCGGCCGCGGCGGAAGTCTCGAGCGGCCGCTGGCGATGACGGCACGAACGCTGTCGAATACCACCGGAGCGGTGCTCGACCCGATTGTCAGCCTGCGCCGCGGGGTCCGGCTTGCCCCGGGCGCGACCGCGCGGCTCACCTTCACGACCGGGTATGCGGAGACCGAGGCGGCCGCGCTCGGCCTCATCGACAAGTATGCCGACCGGCGGGCCATCGCGCGCGCCATCGCGCTCGCCGCCGCCTACGTGCCCATCGAGCTGCGGCATCTCGGCCTGACCATGGAGGACACGTTCGCCTTCCAGCGTCTGGGTGGGCGGCTCCTGATCGGCGATCCGCGGCTGCGCGACCTGGAGGCGGTCGAGCGGAATCGCTGCGGCCAGCGCGACCTGTGGAAGTTCGGGATCTCCGGCGACCTGCCGATTGCGCTGGTGCGCGTCACCGACGACACCGGCCTGCCGCTCGTGGCCGATCTGTTGAAAGCGCACGAATACCTGCGCCGCAAGGGCCTGGTCTTCGATCTCGTCGTCCTCAACGAGCATGCGGTCACGTATCTTCAGAGCCTTCACGAGACGCTCGAGCGGACGATCGAGAGCAGCCCCGAACACGGATTGAAGGACACGCCCGGCGGAGTGTTCCTGCGCCGGGCCGATCTCATGTCGAAGGACGACCAGCTGCTCCTGCGCGCGGCCGCGCGGGTCGCCATGGACGCCGCCGAGGGCCGCTTGCGCAACCAGCTTGCCCGTCCCCACGTGCCGTTCGTGCCGGAACCCACGCGCACCGACGTATCCGATCGGCAGCGCGCAGTCGCTGCCGCGGCGGGGGCCGCGGCGCCCGCAGCGGCCGGCGATCTCGAGTTCTTCAATGGATCCGGAGGATTCGCCTCCGACGGGCGCGAGTACGTCGTGCGCACCGGGACGGCGCTGCCGCCCGTGCCGTGGACGAATGTGATCGCGCACGAGACGTTCGGCTTCGCGTGCACCGAGTCCAGTGCCGGCTACACGTGGTCGGGCAGCAGCCACGACAACCGCCTGACGCCATGGAACAACGACCCGGTTGCGGACGCCGCCGGCGAGGCGGTGTTCATTCGTAACGAGGAGACCGGCGCGTTCTGGTCGGCGACGCCGCTGCCGGCCGGGGCCGGCCAGCCCTACCAGACGCGGCACGGTCAGGGGTACAGCGTCTACGAGCACACCCGGAATGGGATCGCCTCGGAGCTGACGCTGTTCGTGCCGCGCGCCGATCCCGCGAAGATCTTCCGCCTCGCCCTCAGGAACACGGGAACGGCTCCGCTGCGGCTCTCCGTCACCCTCTACGTCGAGTGGGTCCTGGGCGAGAACCGCTCGCGCACGGCGACGCACGTCGTGACCGCCGCCGATCCCGATACCGGCGCGGTGCTTGCCACCAATCGCTTCCGTCCCGAGTTCGCCAGCCACGTCGGCGTTCTCGACCTCTGGTGCGAAACAGCCGGGGCGCGAACATTCACCGGCGATCGAACCGAGTTCATCGGCCGGAACGGCTCGCTCGCCCGGCCGGCCGCGCTCGGGCGCGACCAGCTCTCGAACCGCGTCGGCGCCGGTCACGATCCGTGCGGCGCGATCCGGGTGCAGCTCGATCTCGATCCCTTGGAAGAACGCGTGGTGCTCGGGTTGATCGGCGACGTCGACGATGCGGCGAACGCTCGAGGGCTGGTCGAGCGATTCAGGGATCGCACGGCCGTCGACGCGGCGCTTGCCGCTGTCCGCGCGTTCTGGGACGGGCTGCTCGGCACGGTGACCGTCCGGACGCCGGACCGCGCGATGGATCTGATCGTGAACCGCTGGTTGCTGTACCAGACGGTCGCCTGCCGCATCTGGGGGCGGTCCGCGTTCTACCAGTCGAGCGGCGCCTTCGGCTTCCGCGACCAGCTCCAGGACACGCTCGCCGCCCTCGCCGCCTCCCCCTCCATCGTCCGCGACCATCTGCTCCGCGCCGCCGGACGCCAGTTCGTCGAAGGAGACGTCCAGCACTGGTGGCACGAGCCCGGCGGTCAGGGCGTGCGCACCCGATTCTCGGACGACCGGCTCTGGCTGCCGTACGCGACGCTGCACTACCTGGCCGCGACGGGCGACGCCGCGGTGCTCGAGGAGCAGGTGCCGTTTCTCGCCGGCCGCATCCTCGACCCGGACGAACACGAAGCATACGAGCGCCCGACCGTCGCCGCCGAGACCGCATCGCTCTACGAGCACTGCCTCCGCGCCATCGACATCAGCCTCGCGACCGGTTCGCACGGTCTGCCGCTGATGGGAACCGGCGATTGGAACGACGGAATGAGCCTGGTCGGCGCCGGGGGCAAGGGAGAGAGCGTCTGGCTCGGATGGTTCCTCGTGTCGATCCTGCGCCCGTTCGCGGATCTGAGCGCGTCGCGCGGCGATGCGGCCCGCGCCGCGCGCTATCGCGAGTTCGCCGCAACCCTCGCCGGTGCCGTCGAGGCGGCATGGGACGGCGATTGGTACCGCCGCGCCTATTTCGACGATGGCACGCCGCTCGGGTCGAAGGAGAACGCGGAGTGCCAGATCGACGCGATCGCGCAGTCATGGGCGGTGATCTGCGGCGCCGGCGATCCGGCGCGGGCGCGGCAGGCGATGGCGTCGGTCGACGACCGGCTGGTGCGCGAAGAGGATGGCCTGGTGCTCCTGCTGACGCCGCCATTCGACAGAATGGAACCGAGCCCCGGCTACATTCGCGGCTACCTGCCCGGCGTGCGGGAGAACGGCGGCCAGTACACCCACGCGGCGCTGTGGAACGTCCTCGCCTTCGCGACGCTTGGCGACGGCGACCGCGCGTTCGAGATGTTCTCCCTGCTGAACCCGGTCAACCACGGACGCACGCCCGAGGAAGTGATGCGCTACCGCGCCGAACCGTACGTCGTGGCGGCGGACGTCTATTCGGCGCCGCCGCACACCGGCCGCGGCGGCTGGACCTGGTACACCGGTTCAGCCGGCTGGATGCATCGCGTGGCGGTCGAGGCGATACTCGGGATCAACATCCGCAACGGTGCGCTGCACATCGATCCCTGCATCCCCGGAACGTGGCGCGAGTTCGAAGTCGTGTTCGCACCGCCCGGCGCACACTACCGCATTCAGGTGGACAACCCCGAGGGCGTCTGCCGCGGTGTCGTCCGGCTGGAGGTCGACGGCACCCCGGTGACGGGTGACATTCCGATCCTGCGGGATGGGGCGTCTCACGACGTGCGCGTGATCCTGGGCGGCTAGTCACGTCCGTCCCGATCAGTGCCGCATTCTGTCAATCGGAACCCCGGATGTTAGACTCCGCAGAAGACCGAGTGGCGCAGTCAGCGTCAGTGAATGGCGCGACGGGAGATGTTCGTGCTTCGACAGAGGCTGGTCACACCGATCGTCGCTCTTGGCATCTTCGCGGCGTCGGACAGCGCAGGACAGCCGCCTCCTTCGCCACCGGCAACGGCCGCGACGATCGAGCGGAAGCTCTCGGTCGAGATGACGCGAGGAACTCTGTGGAACCCCTGGACGCTGAGCGTCGACGCCGTCGAGCTGCGCAGCTTCGCAAGCAGCGACGTTGCACGCGGACGCTTCGTGGGACCCACGATCCGCCTGCGGCCTGGGGACATCCTGCGACTTCGCGTCGAAAACCGGCTGCCGGCGTGCGCGGACATGGCCGCGCACGGCTGCATCAATGACACCAACATTCACACTCACGGGCTATGGGTCTCGCCCGCCGGCAACAGCGATAACGTGTTGATCGCGGTGCCCCCGGGCGGACGGTTCGATTACGAGTACCTGATCCCCGCCGATCATCCCGCGGGCACGTTCTGGTACCATCCGCACCGGCACGGCAGCTCGCTCTACCAGATCGGGAGCGGCATGGCCGGCGCGCTCATCATCGAAGGCGATCGGCTGCCGGCGGACGATCGGCCGGGGGATATCGACGTGCTGCTCAGGGATGAGCGCGGGCGCGCGTTTCCGGATCGTGAGCTGCTGCTCCAGCAGATCAACTACGCCTGCTTTGACGACCGGGGTGCGGTGCGGCGAACGCGCGCCGACGGAGACGACACACGGCCCTGGCGCTGTCCACCGGGCGACACCGGACGAATCCAGGCGGGCACGCCCTTCGGCAACCGCAGCTTCTGGCGGCAGACCGGGCGTTATACGTCGATCAACGGTGAGGTGCAGCCGGAGGTCGTCGCGTCAGTCGGACGATTCGAACGGTGGCGGCTGATCCACGCCGGCATCCGTGAACGTGTCCGTCTCGAGCTGCGCCGCGTGGCCGACGGCGCCCCGATGCTGCGGACCGTCCCTGCCGCCGACCAGGAAGCGTGGATGGATCGGTTCTGTACGGGCCAGCCGCTGCGATTGTGGGAGATCGCGCTCGACGGCCTTACTCGGTCCGACGTTCGCCAGACGTCGGTCGCCGTCGTGTCGCCGGGCGAGCGTCTGGATGTTCTGGCGTACTTGCCGGCCCCTGGGCGCTATTGCGCCATTCACGCGCCGTTCGAGCCAGTCGGCACCGTGGGGAACGGACGCGCCGTCGCTCCCAGGAGGATGTTAGCCATTGTCCGCGCCGAAGGCACAGGGAGTACCGCCGACCCCGAATCGGTGTTGCGCTCCAGTCTGATCAGCGCCGCGGAGCGCGCGCTTGCGGGTCCTGCGCACGCGGCGACGCGGCGGCGAGTCATTGCCGATCTGAAACAAGGCTTGCGCCTGAACGCCTTCGTTCCGCACAGGACGATCGCGGACGCCGAACTCACCGGCAGGCAGGTCGCGCTGTTCCACAACATCGCGCCCGCAGGTCAGGAGCCCACGTTCGCCATCGACGATCGAGAATACGATCACGAGCGGATTGACCGCGTGCTGCCGCTTGGCGGCGTCGAAGAATGGCGCGTCAGCACGGAGGCCGGCACGCTCGTCGACCATCAGTTCCACATCCATGTCAACCCGTTCCAGATCGTCTCGATCCGGAACGCCGATGGCCTGGACGTCATCGACACCGGGAGCCCGGGACACGATCCGGACTACGCGGGCCTCAGCGGTCAATGGCGCGACAGCATGACGCTGAAGAGCGGCTATCAGGCCGTGCTGCGCACGCGCTACGAGCGGTTCATCGGGGATTTCGTGCTGCATTGCCATATCGTCCAGCACGGGGATCAAGGCATGATGCAGAACCTGCGGATCGTGCCCGGTTCCCCTCGACGGGATCACTGACGCCTCGTCACCGCCAGCCCTGTCCCGGGTCCGAATAGAGCTGTCTCATGAAACGCGTCCTGACACTCGCCGGGGTCCTGCTCATCTCGTTGATGGCGAGTCTGGCCGCGCAGACGGGCATCAAGAGCGAGTTCGTCACACTGAAAACCGGTGACGGCGTGACCCTGCACGGTGCGCTGTGGACGCCTGCGCGGGGAAAGTCGCGCGTCGGGATCGTCATCGCCGCCGGCGCAGACTCCGAGTTCTACAGTGACTGGCTCGTTTGGCTGGGTGAGCACTTCGCGCGGTCAGGCTACATCGCGCTGTCGATGAACCGCCGTGACCACGGGCCGCAGCAGTGGTTCCACCAGTTTGAGCCATCGGCGATGGATCACAAGTACATGGTCGACCTCCTCGCCGCGCGCGGCGTTCAGGCGGTCGTTCTCGCCGGCCACAGTTATGGCACCGTGACGGCGCCGTACTACGCCATGGCCTCCGACGATCCCCGCGTCAAGGCGCTCGTCCTCTACGGACCGCATGGTTACAAGCGCGACGGGCTGACACGGTCCTTCGGCTCCCAGGCCGAGTACGAGCAGACCGTCGCCAGGGCCAGGGACATGGTCGCAGCGGGGCGAGGCCGGGAGACATTTCTGCTGCCGCCCATACTCCCCGGCGGGCCGCCCCGGCCGAGTTCCTACGAGACGTTTCTCAATCGGGGAGGCCCTGATACCAGCGCGGTCCCGATCGAGATCATCCGGAAGGTCCAGGGCCGGCCTATCCTGGCGATTCGCGACCCCGCGGATCCATACCGCGCGACCGTTCCGCCCGCCCAGCAGCAGTTGCTGGAAGCCAACAAGAATCTCGAGTACGTACTCCTGCCCGACATCAGGAATGGAAAGATGGACGGCGCCGCACATCAGTTCCAGGGGCGGGAAGACGAGGTCTTGCGCATCACCCTGGCGTGGCTCGGGAAGCAGAGGCTGAGCCCGTAGATCGGACACGAGCGCACCGCCTCGCCGATCACACCGGTGCGGCTACTTGCACGGGGCCCGGGGCCGGTACCAGCTTCCATCCGCATGCTGGCAGGTTGGGCGGCGTCATGGACGATGACGGCCAGGCAGAGCGTGATGTGATGACGACTTTCCCTGCTGAATCGCGCCCTGTTGTGGTTACCATCCCATCCTCCGGTGGGTGAAGGGGGTAGCCCCATGAATACAGATCGCAACCTGCTGTTTGCCGTGCTGGCGCTGCAAGCGGACTTTCTCGATCCGGACCAGTTCATCAAGGCGTGTACGTTGTGGACGACGCGCAAGCACGTGGCCCTTCCGCAGCTCTTGATCGAGTTGGGCTGGATGAACGCGACGGAACGGTCGGATGTCGAGCGGCTGCTCGAGCGCACGTTGAGGAAGTACGGCGGCGAAGCCAGGGCGGGCCTTGCGGTGATCGCCGATGACGTGAAGCGCTCATTGGCCGCCCTGGACGACGACGATATTCAACGGACGCTGTGCGATCTCCCGGATCCTGATGCGCCGACGACCCTGGCGACCATCCACGAACACATCTCGAATCCCCGGGACCGCTATTCAGTGAGCCGTTTGCACGCGAGCGGCGGCATTGGACGGATCTGGGTAGCGCGCGATCTGACTTTCGGCCGTAACGTCGCTCTGAAGGAGCTGCGACCCGAGCGTGCTTCCTTGCCCGCCCACCGCGCCCGCTTCCTTCAGGAAGCCCGGATCACCGGGCAGCTGGAGCATCCAGGCATCGTACCTGTCTATGAGCTGGCTGTGCGGGCCGCCGATCAGGAGCCGTTCTACACCATGCGGTTCGTCAAGGGCCGGACCCTGAGCGAGGCGGCTCGGGCATGGCACCAGACCCGCCGACAGGCGCAGGGAGAAATGCTCGATCTTCTCCCGTTACTCAATGCCTTCATCACGGTCTGCAACACAATCGCGTACGCTCATTCCCGACGAGTGATCCACCGCGACCTCAAGGGTGAGAACGTCGTGATGGGTGACTTCGGCGAAGTCGTCGTGCTCGATTGGGGTTTGGCGAAGCTGGTCGATCAGAAGCCCGAGGCGGACGCTGCCTCGCTCGACGCCGATAATGCCGGTCCGATCGATATCGGTCTCACGATGCAGGGGCAGGCGATGGGGACGCCCGCCTACATGGCACCGGAGCAGGCGTCCGGACGGGTCGATATCATCGACCGCTGTACCGATATCTACGGGCTGGGAGCGATTCTTTACGAAGTGCTGACGGGTGACCCGCCGTTCTCCGGTCAAGACACCGAAGAGGTGCTGCGGAAAGTCCGTGAGGAACCACCCCGGCCGCCCCGCGAGCGATGGCCCGACGTGCCCCCGGCGCTCGAAAGCATCTGTATGCGTGCGCTCGCGAAACAGCCGAAGGACCGCTTCGCGTCCGCCAGTGAGCTGGCCACGGCCGTTCAGAGTTGGCAGGAAGTTGAGCGTCGCGAAGCCCAGGAAGAGCGCGATCGCTTCTTCACTCTCTCCCTCGACATGCTGAATATCGCCGGCTTCGATGGGTATTTCAAGCGGGTGAACCCGGCGTTCGAACGGACCCTTGGGTACACCGTCGAGGAGGTGCTTGCAGCACCGTACCTGAGTTTCATCCACCCTGACGATGTCGAGCGGACGATCGCTGAGGCTCAGAAGATCGCCAGCGGCACCGGTACGGTTACGTTCGAAAACCGGTATCGCTGCAAAGATGGATCGTACCGATGGTTCCTGTGGACTGCGACACCGTATCCAACCCGCCAGTTGATCTACTCAGCGGCGAAGGACATTACGGACCGAAAGCTGGCGGAGGAGGCATTGCGCAAGGGCGCGGAACGCTACCGATCGGTCATCACGGCCATGCAGGATGGCATTCTCGTTCTTGACGCCGACGGCAGTATTCGAACGTGTAATCCCAGTGCGGAGCGCATTCTTGGACTCACCGCTGAGCAGATTATCGGTCGCACGGCCGTCGATCCGCGCTGGCGAGCCATTCATGACGACGGCTCGCCGTTTCCGAGCGACGCGTTTCCAGTTGCGGAAACCTTGCGCACGGGCCAGCCGTGCTCGAACGTCGTCATGGGAGTGTACAAACCGGATGACACGCTGACGTGGATTTCCATCAACTCCGAGCCCGCCTTCGAGGCCGACGGGACGACCCTCAGCGGCGTCGTGGCGTCGTTCGAAGACATTACTGAACGCAGACGGCTCGAGGAGGCTCTGCGGCAGGCGTCAACCGAGCTGGCAATTCTTCGTCATGGCAGGCCAGGAGAAATTCCGCCCGCCTCCGGACAGCCTGAGCGCGTGTGAGACGCTCATCGAGCTCGTTCAATCTACAGTGCCGCCGATTCGGCCGACGCGGGCGATGCGCTTCGACGCGATGAGGGGCCGAACACGCCTGGCGGCGATACCCGGGCGCGTGCCGCATCACGCTTCTACGGACTATCGAACGGCAGCAGTGCAGATATAGCTGCCCGCCTTCGCGAGCTCCGGCAAGGCTCCCGCTTCGGCCGGTGGCAGGTATCGAGCGCGCAACTCGCTCATGTGAACGTCCGACACAATCGCGAGCCCGCGCTTCGTGACGAAGCCCTGCCGGTCTTCGTCCGGCAGCCCGAAGATGATGGGCTCCTTCACAGCCTCGAGGCGGCTCATGACGTCTTTCAAGGTTGCGTGCGGCGACGTCAGCGTGCTCGCGAGAAAATAGTCGAAGACGATTCTGCTGCCCGGAGCCGAATGTTGCGCCACGAATCTGAGCGTCGCATCCACGGCTGCCTCGGGGATGTAGAACGTCACACCTTCCCAGATGAAGATTGTCTTCCTGCCACGGTCGTATCCGGCGGCCTCGAGTACCGTCCTGAGATCGTCCTTGGTGAAGTCGATGGGCACGTATCGAACGTGGGACGGCAGGGAGCCGACGACTTCCCTGACGCGCTTCTTCTTGTACTCCTGCGTGGGGGGAAAATCGACCTCGAAGACGCGCGCCGCCGCGAGGCGCGTCCCGTACCTGTACGGCCGGCTGTCCAGCCCGGCGCCCAGGATGACCACCTGCGTCGCACCCAGCGCGAGGCTTTCCTCGAACATTGCGTCGATGTGGCGGGTGCGCACGTGCACCGCCTGCGCGAAGCCCCGCCGGATGCCCAGGCTCGCCCATGCGCGCTCGGTGTCCAACGCCAGCGCGTTCAGCACGAGGTCCGATTTGGCCTTGCGGAGGATGTCCCGCTCTTCAGCACCGAGAAAGCGTTCCGCGAGCGTGTCGCCGTTGCGGATCGCCGGGTCGGGGTGCTTGGCGCCGATCGCACGATATGCCGTCACTTCGAGCGCCGACACCGATGGCTTGCCGGGATCGACCGCGTGGAGGGTCGCGATCAGCAGCGCCGCCGGACCGACAAACAACGTCCTGCGTGGGGTCCACGCCGCCAGGGGCCGACTCATGGAGAACCTCCCGCTCGTGTCGCGATTGGCCGATACGGCCGCCTATCATATGCGGAATCCCGATCGGAGCTCGCCTGAAGCGTGGTTCCTTCGTGTGACGCGAGCACGCCGAGGCGCAGCATTCAGGGGAAAAGCGTAGCGTCACGCAATCATTCATGAACTTTCCGGTGTTCACCTACGTCAACGAGATCTTCGCCTCGGCCGGTTCTACTGATCGCCGGCGACACAGCGCTTCGACGAGATCACCATATTTCGGCGACGGGCAACCTGAAGCGACTGGCGCTGGTGCTTGGAGCCATGTAAGAGTCTGGACCAGCAGCCTGCCGCAGGTACCGGCGGGAATTCTCGTGATCGCGAGGACACGTGCCGCGGATTGATCGCCCGACGAGTTTTCGACCGCGGCTGCTCGGCCGATCCACACGGTGGCGAATGGCCGGCGTGCTGCGGCCGCATTGGCTCAGGATGGCCGCCGCGCTCGTCGCCGTCGTGTTCGAGACGCTCGCCGATGTTCTCGAGCCATGGCCGGTCGCCATCGTCGTCGACCACGTGCTCGGCGGCAAGCCGCTTCCGCGTCAGGTGCGACCCGTCGTCGACACGTGGTTCGGCACCGATCCGGCGGCGCTCCTCGAGTTTGCGCTGGCCGCCATCATCGTGATCGCGATCGTCGGCGGCATCGCGTCGTACGTCCAGAAGTACCTGACAACCACCGTCAGCCAGTGGGTGGCACACGACCTGCGGCTGACGCTCTACAACCGGATCCAGCGGCTGTCGCTTGCGGAGCACGGCCGTTCGCGCGTCGGCGATCTGGTGATGCGGGTCACGAAGGACGTCGACGCGGTGCAGGACTTCATCGACACGGCCCTGCTCGGCCTGGTCGTCAACGCGCTCACCCTCGCCGGCATGGTGACGGTGATGCTCCTGTACAACTGGCGTTTCACGCTGGTCGGCCTGTCGGTGGCGCCGGTGTTGTCCGTGTTCGTCTACTTCTATTCACGGCGTGTGAAGGCCGCATCCCGTGTGGTCAAGAAGAAGGAGAGCGAGCTGCTCTCGAACGTCGCCGAGAAGCTGACCTCCATCCAGGTCATCCAGGCGTTCGCCCGCGAGGAGTACGAAGATCGCCATTTCAGCTTCGACAGCCGCGACAGCGTCCGCGCCGGCCTGCAGGCGCGCAGCATCAAAGCCAAGCTCTCGCCGATGGTCGATCTCATCGTCGCGGCGGGCACCTGCATCGTCCTGCTGTACGGCGTCCGGCTGATCTCGCTCGGACAGCTCTCGACCGGTGTGCTGATCCTCTTCCTCATGTACTTGAAGAAGACCTACAAGCCGATCAAAGACCTGTCCAAGATGGTCAACACGCTGTCCAAGGCGGCGGTCAGTTACGAACGGATCCAGGAGGTGATCGAGCTCGAGAGCGCGATCCGCGATCGGCCGGATGCCCGCGTGGCGCCGCCGTTCCGCGGGCTCATCGAGTTCGATCGGGTGACGTTCGGCTACGATCGCGACACGATCGTCCTCAAGGACGTGAGCTTCCGGATCGAGCCGGGTCAGAAAGTCGCCATCGTCGGGCCGTCCGGAATGGGCAAGAGCACGATCGCCAGTCTCGTCCCGCGCTTCTTCGATCCGCTGAGTGGCGTCGTCCGCATCGACGGCGTGGACGTCCGCGAGTACACGCTCACGTCGCTGCGCGATCAGCTTGGCTTCGTGCTGCAGGATTCGCTGCTCTTCAGCGGGACCATCTGGGACAACATCAGTTATGGGCGGCCCGATGCGGATCCGGAAGACACCATCCGTGCGGCGCAGCTCGCCAACGCGCACGATTTCATCGTCGGCCTTCGGCAGGGCTACGGGACGCCGGTGGGTGAGCGCGGCGCGACGCTGTCGGGTGGCCAGCGCCGGCGGATTGCGATCGCCCGCGCCATGGTGCGCAACTCACCCATCCTGATCCTGGACGAGCCCACCACCGGCCTCGACGCGGGGGCCGAGCGCGCGGTCGTCGAGGCGCTCGAGCGGCTGATGGAGGGCCGGACGTGCCTCGTGATCGCTCATCATCTGGACACCATCCGGTCGTCAGACCTGATCCTCGTCGTGAAGGACGCCGAGATCGTCGAGCGCGGCACGCATCTCGACCTGATCGCCGCTGGAGGCGTGTACTACGAGCTCTACATGCTGCAGGCGAGGCAGCAGGAGCCGCACGCGACACCGGCTCGGCACGAGCAGGCCTTTGGCTCGCCGGAGGCGAGGTGAATGCGAGCTGCGGAGCAGCGTTTCATGGCGCTTTGACTAGGCGCCGAGGTGGCGCCGCAGGAACGCGATCATCCTCTTCAACTCGTCGTCGTGCTGAGTCGCGTTCGTGAAAAAGGTGTTGTGGCCGCCTCCTTCGTAGTAGTGCGCTTCGACAGGTTTCCCGTTCCGCCGCAGCGCCGCCTCGAACTCGCGCGCCAGCGCGACCTGCGTGTTGGCGCCTCCACCATCAGCAGGCCCGTCGGCTGTGCCATGCAGGAGAAGCATCGGCACCTTGAACTCGGCGGCGCGCGCCACCGGCCGATACCCGTGCCCCGCCGCATGCAGAACCGCCGCCTGGACGTCGCCGAACGCGAGCAGGTACTGCAGTGTTTCGCCGCCGCCGCGGGAATGTCCAACGAGCCCGATCCGATCCGGACGAACGCCCGGCAGCAGGCGAGCCGCCTTCACCACCGCGTGGATGTACCGCACCGCTTCCGGGTATGCGTCACGCTTCAGCGGCGGTATCTCTGGACAGGGGATCGGCGGTGTCACGATACCGGAGCCGCCGCCGCTTCCCCCGGAAAACCAGCACGCGGCAACGGCGAGGAATCCACCGCGCGCGAGGTCCTGCGCCCATTGAACGTACTCGCGCGCGAATCCATGGGTGCCGTGAAGGACGACGACGACCGGATGAGGACCGGGGCCCGAGGGTCGTGCGACGGCGGCTAACATCACCCCGAGATCCGCGTCTGCGATCCTCACCCACTGCACGGCCAGCTTCTCGGTGCCCGCTGGTGCGTCGACCGGGGTGACGAGCGGCGGCGGAGTTTTCGTGATGCCGGGCGATATCTGGGCGGAGCCTCGCCAAGGTACCGACGCAACGACGGTCAATGCGATCGGGACTATGAGCCGCTTGCGCATGGTGGCAGGCCGAGACGCGAGCACTATACACGGGATGCGTGGTGTCCGTTGTGCTGAGCATCCTGAGCATCGCCGCCGCGTTTCTGTTCCTGCAGTTCGGGACGCGGCATTGGCGTCTCCTTTTCCAGCACCTCCTTGCGCCGCACCCGATCTTCCCTCAGATCCGCGTCGCCATGCTGAATCAGCCGTTCGAGGATTCGGATCTGCGCGGTGCGAAGGGCGTCGCCGGACGGGACGGCGAGCTCTGGCGCGACGCCGGTGCCTTCCCAGTTCGACTTCGTGTGCGGATTGACCGCCTGCGCCGTGGGCACGATCGCGGCGTAGTGGTCGCTGATTCGAAAGCGACCGGACGGGTTCGCGCCGCCGCGGGTCTTCTCGCCGACGATTGTGGCGCGACCGAGCGCCTGGAGGTCGTACGCGAATTCCTCGGCAGCGGAAAACGTCCTCGCACTCGTAAGAATGTAGACGGGTTTCGTGCGCCCGAATTTCCTGCCCGCGACATGGGGCAGCGTCCACGACTGCTTCAGCAGGTTCTCTCTCGGAACCACGATGTCGTTCAGGTGCTGCGGCTCGCTGTCGAAGAGATAGCTCGCGAGGAGCGCGACCATTCGCGAGTTCCCGCCTCCATTGAAGCGCAGGTCGACGATCAACGCGTCGGTCTCGGCGACAAAGGACATGGCCGCCGCGGCCGTGGCGCCGCCCAGCTCCGGATCGGCGAAGAAGTCGAGATCGACGAATCCAACGTTCCCCGGCAGCCGCTCCACTTTCACGAAGCCGAAGTTGAGCGCTGCCATCTGGCGGCGCGTATCGTCTGGCGATCGCGGCGACGGCGGTTGGGGTGCTTCGTTCATGGGTGGAAATGGTTCTTTGCTGTAACCCACGCGTACGTGCTGGTCGCCGGTGATCGTTCGAAGGTCGTGGGTCAGGGCATCGGCGAAGGCCTGGCCGTCCGGAATGTCCCGGTACGCGCCCGCCTGAATTCGCTTCTCGAGTTCGGGGCGCACGCGCGCACCAACGTCCGGAAAGACGTAGGTCGTCTCGAACCGGGAGGCGATTGCCCGGATGACCTCGTCGCGCCCGCTCGGGGTCGCGGGCGCCTGGGCCGCTGCAACGGGAACCAGGACTGTGATGAACGCGGTGAAAACGACGGCTGAGATGCGGTGCATGGGTCGGTCCTCTCTCATGGGTTGAGTCGTGCTGCCTGCTACAAGCCGCCAGCGGGGGCGCGGTTAACCGACCCCATGGTGTTAACCAGCCGTCTGTGCTGCAGTTGTTCCAGTCATGGAAGACAGATTCGTTGAAGTTGTCGTATGGGCCGCCCTGTCGGCGTGGGTGGCGTGGCTGGTGTATCGACGGTCGGTGCGCGGCGTGGAAGAACGCGCCAGGAACCACGCGGTCGTCGAGCGCATCCTCGATCGGTTCGCCTCAGCCGACGAACTGCTGGCGTTCGTGCGGAGCGACGAAGGGAAACAGCTGCTCTACGGCCGCGCCGGCACCGCCAATCCCCGGCGATCCGTGATTCGCTTCGTCCAGGTCGGCATCGTCGTCTTCAGCCTGGGCGTCGCGTTTCTCGCGAACGCCATACGGCTCGCCGGCGAGACGGACATCAACTTCATTCGCAAAGTGGAAGATCTTCGCTACTGGGGAACGGCCGGCGTCTCGGTCGGCGCGGGACTGCTCGTGGTCGCGGCGGTGTCTCATCTCATGGCCCGCCGCTGGGGGCTGCTCGATGGACGAGAGACGCGGCCGTAGCGGTCATGCCGGAAGCGGACTTTGGGGCGTGGTACGAGGCAACGTATCCCCGGCTGTGGAGCTGGGTGCGGCGCGTCGTTGGCGATCCGAGCGTGGCCAGTGACATTGCGCAGGAAGCGTTCGTCCGCCTGCTCCAGTCGGGGCGCGACTCGCTGCCCGAGGCTGAGCGCGCGCCGTACGTCTTCACGATCGCCCGGAATCTGATGCGCGATCACTGGAAGGGGGGCGCGCGCGGCGAGGAATCGTGGCGTGACGAAGACGTGCGCAGCCTTGTGGCGTCCGGCACCCGCGACGTTGCGGTGTCCATCGATCTCGAACGCGCCCTGGAAGCTCTGACCCCGCAGCAGCGCTCGATCGCCTGGCTCGCGTACGCCGAGGGCTGGGATCATCGGACCATCGGCCGGATCGTGGGCGTTGGAGAGAAGAGCGTCAGGGTGCTCCTGTTTCGCGCGCGCCGGAATCTCGTTCGGCTCCTTGGAGGCACGTCGTGATTGACGATCGGATGCTGGCGGAGGCCTTTCAACGAGCGAGGGCGGCGGACCGCGTGCGCGTACCGCCCATGCCGGCCATCGTCGCGCGAGCGGAATACGCACGGGAGACGCAGAAGCGGCGTCGATTCACGGCGGTGCTGACGTTCGCTTCGGGACTGGCTGTCGCCGTCACGCTCTGTTTGATCATCTTTGCGCCGGGCACTTTCCCTCTGCCAATGTCGCCAGGTGTCGTGGCGCTCCTCGCGCTTGGCGGCGGGGCCGCATTGTGGGGACTTGGACCGCCGCCGCTCCCGAGATCGAGCTGACGGAGAAGAAGGCGGGTTCCGGGATCAGGCGATTTGCCGTGCGGAGCCGCCCTCTCATTCCCTGGCTGACGCGAACTTGACGATGACGTTGGCGAGCAGGTCGCGCCCGCCGTCCATCGCGTTGTGTTCCTGGCGCTCGAGCACCACGAGCGTCGAAGTCGGCAGCGACTCCCGCAATGCGCCGATCGACTGTCTGGCGTACGGCGACGCCGTGTCTTCACCGATCAGCAGCAGTGTCGGCATCGTCACGGACTTCATACGGCTGGCGTCGAATCGGTACGCCGCCAGGGCGCGCATGGTGCGGGCATGCACGGCCATGGATGCGACGAGGCCGGGCCACGTTGAACGGGTCTTCATCCTGGCGATCTCTTCAGACGACTGCTTGACGATTTCCGTCTGGAAGATCACGAGTGCCCGTTCAAGCTCTCCACGCGCGACCATCTCCTCGACTCTGGCCGCGACGGCGAGCAGGTCGTCGGCCGGGTCGTACAGAGGCGGTTCGTAGAGCATCAGCCTGGCGATGCGGTCGGTCAGGAACGTGGCTTCGAGCGCCGCGACGCCGCCGAACGAATGACCGAACACGAAGACCGGTCCGGCGCGCGAATTCACGACCGCGGCGACGTCCTCCGCTTCCTTCGACAAGCTGTATTCGACCGAGTCGCCGCTGGCGCCGCGGCCGCGCCGATCCATCGCGCAGACGGTGAACCTCGACGCCAGGAGCGGAAACATCGGTGTCCAGCGAGTGCGATCGCCGACGCCGCCGTGGACGAAGAGCAACGTCGGGCCGGTTCCCGCACATTCCACTCCGATGCGCGTCCCATCCTTCGATGTCACCGCGATCAGTTCACTTCGACTTGCTGCGGACGCCGTCTGGCCAGCCGATGCCACCACAAGTGTGGGCTGATCGCCTCTTGGCAGCGACAGGAGCAGAATCCCTCCGGCAACGAACGACAAATGTGATGACCGCCACATGGAAAGCCCCTCACCTCCAGCCGGTGGCCTCGCGGCCTGCTGCTTGCCGCGGCCTCGCGCCTACTGTTTGCGTAGATACGCCAGCAGGGCCGGCCGCTCCTCCGGCGCGATGAAGCCGCGATCCACCACGGTGCCGTTCGACGACACGATTGCCGGCAGATTCGGTGGCGGATTGGTCCGCACGACGAAACGAAAGAACGCGTCGTAATGATCGAGCACCTGTTCGAGTGTGGCGGCGGAGTTGTTGTGGAAGTAGGGCGCGGTCCGGCTGATGCCACGCAGCTGCGTCGTGTCCATCGCGCTGAGGTCTGCAGGCTGGCCCGTGAGCAGCAGACGGCCGGGATCTGAGGTCGTCACGAACTGATAGGAGCCGTCAGCCCGCGTAATGCGATAGATGCGCGCATTGCGCGCCAGTCTCGGTGGGCAGGGATCGAATCCATCAGTGCTCGGACGCGGACACGCCGTCTGGATGTTGTGATATCGAGCCCGAATCGGCCGCGGAATCGCTGCATCGGGCGTCGATCCGCTGGGATGGAGCACGCCGCCGTGGCACTGCGCGCACGAGCGTTTGAACACCGCTTTGCCGCGTTGTTCGAGTTCGGTGAGCTCTGGATCGGGATCGGGAAACGGCGCGGCGCCAGATGCGATCGCGTCGGCCAACGTTTCAACTGCCGGTGACGAGAACAATGTGCGCTGGAACGCCGCGAGATCGTCGAGCATCCCGGCCGGAGGTTCGACGGTCACCTGCGCATGCGCCAGAAGGGCGCTGCGCGCCTGCTCCTGCAGCGTGCCGAATCGCGCGTCGTGCTGGTAGCCGCCCTGCCGGTTGGCGCCGTTCGGATCAACGCCCATGATCGGCGCGCGTGGCGCCGGGGGCCAGACGGGCGGAACGTCGTCGGGGCCGGTAATTGCCACGTTGTTCACCGGCATCACCGCTCGCCACACGTCGACCGATGTCTCGTCGCCCGGCTGGCACGCGACCGGGTCCGGCGCCGGGCAGGTCGCCGGGTCGATGAGCCTGACGTTGGGCGGGAGCGCCAGCGTCACCCGTACGAGCCCGTTCTCGACCAGATTTGAATAGTCGTTCGCCAGCTCGCCGTGCTCACGGAAATCGTCGGCATCGACAGGCCGGAACAGCGGATCGTCAGCGTTCTTGTTGACCGAGCGCCTGGCCATCAGCGCCTCGAACCTGGCCCGGGCCACCGCCGGCGAGAGCTGAAAACTCTCGGACGGCACGTGACAGTCGGCGCAGGCGCGGCCGTTCCCGCCCAGACCGTGCAGGTTGCGGTCGTTGAACGACACACGTCCCCGCGCCACTGCATCGCAGGGCGAATCCTGACAATTCAGTGTGATCTCGCCGCGTCCTTGAGCGGAGACGACGATCCATGTTCCCACCGGCAATGCGGCGGCGATGAGTGCACCCGTCAGACATCGACCAAACACGCGCATGCTTGCCTCCCGCGCACACCGACCTGCCTTTGCCTGTGCCGCCTCATAACGCGTAAACGGTGGTCGGACTGCCTCATGGAGCGGGATCGCGTCACTCATGAGAGCCATGACATGCAGCACGGCCGATGGTGATTGGCTGAAGCGCTCTATAATCGGCCCGAGCCAGCTGCCCGCAGCCGGGGGCCGAATGATGAGCGACCGATGGGAAGATCCCGGGACATGAATGCGGCGCCCACCGGGACCGTCAGTCAGTTGCTCCGGGCATGGGGACGTGGGGACACGCAAGCGCGGGAAGACCTCCTCCCGCTCGTGTACCAGGAGCTTCGGCGGCGCGCGTCGGCATACCTTCGCCGCGAACGTCCGGATCACACGCTGCAACCCACCGCGCTCGTGCACGAGGCGTACATCCGTCTCACGGCACAGACACGTGTGAGCTGGTTGAATCGTTCACAGTTCTTCGCGATTGCCGCGCAGCTCATGCGCCGCATCCTGGTCGACCACGCGCGCGAGCGGCAGGCCGTCAAGCGCGCGCGCGGCATTCGCGTGAGCCTCGACGAAGGAGCACGCGCGGTTTCACCACCCGACTGCGAGCTCCTCATGCTGGACGATGCGCTGCAGGACCTGGCGCGGCTCGATCCGCGTCAGGCTGAAATCGTCGAGCTGAAGTACTTCGCCGGCCTCTCCGAGACCGAGATTGCGGGCGTGCTGTCGCTGTCGCGCGCCACGGTCACGCGGGAGTGGCAGTCCGCGCGAGCATGGCTCTATCGCCGGATCACGAAGGGGCGGGCCGCGCGACCATGAACGACCCGGCCCGCTGGCCACGAGTCAAGGACATCTTCCACGCCGCGCTCGCGCGCGCGCCGCACGAGCGCGGCGCGTTCGTACGCGAGGAGTGCCGGGAAGACGCCGCGCTCAGAGAAGACGTGGAGTCGCTCCTCGCCGCGCATGCCGACGCTGAAGGGTTCGCGGAGACGCCTGCCGTCGCCGCGCTCGCTCGAGCGGCAGATGCTGGCGCACCTGTCGCTGCCGCACTGGCTCCGGGCGCCGAGCTCGGGCCTTACACAATCCTGGGGCCGCTCGATTCGGGCGCGATGGGTGAAGTCTATCGCGCGCGCGACACCCGGCTGGCGCGCGACGTCGCGGTCAAGGTCCTGCCCGCCGCGTTCTCCGTCGACGCTGAACGGATTGCGCGACTGGAGCGAGAGGCACGTCTGCTCGCGACCTTGAACCACCCGCACATCGCGACGATTCACAGTCTCGAAGTGTCCAACGGGGTCTGCGCGCTCGTGATGGAGCTCATCGAGGGGCCGACGCTCGCCGAGCACCTCGCCGGCAGAGCCCTGCCGATGAATCGCACGCTCGAGATCGCGCGGCAGATCGCCGACGCGCTGGCGGCGGCGCATGCGAGAGGGATCGTTCACCGCGACCTGAAGCCGGCGAACATCAAACTCACGGGCAGCGGCGCCGTGAAGATTCTCGACTTCGGTCTCGCGCAGGCCGTCGGGCCCGACGATCGCGACGTCGGTACGGCTGGTGAGGCCGGCGATGTTCCCATCCGGGACGATCTGATCGCCGGAACCCCGGCTTACATGAGTCCCGAGCAGGCGCGGGGCGAGCGCGTCGACCAACGCGCCGACGTCTGGGCATTCGGATGCGTGCTCTACGAGATGCTCGCCGGGCGGCGGCCGTTCGCCGGCACCACGACGTCCGAAACGTCCGGTGCCGTTCCGGACCGCGGGCCCGACTGGCAGGCGCTGCCGCCGACCGTGCCGGATGGCATCCGCCGGCTGCTGCGCCGCTGTCTCGAGCGCGATCCGACGCGACGGCTGCATCACATGGCCGACGCGCGAATCGAAATCGATGACGCCGCTCTCGACGGCGGGGATCGCTCACCGGCCCAACCACGACGATCTCGATATCGCGGGCGCATTGCTGTCGGATTGGCTGCCGCGGCGGCGATCGTGGTCGGCGTCCTGTTCGTGCAGTCGGCACCCGACGCACCGGCGATGCGCATCGGCGACATCACGACGCCGTGGACCTCCGATCCGGCGTCGTTCGCGCTCTCGCCCGATGGACGTCGTCTCGCATTCGTCGGCGATTACCAGGGACAGCCTGCGCTCTGGGTGCGTCCGCTTGACGCGGCCGAGGCGCACCCTCTGCCGGGAACTCAAGGCGCGCGGCGGCCCTTCTGGTCACCCGACAGCCGCTCGATCGGGTTCTTCGCATTCACCGAACTCAAACGGATCGAGGCAGATGGCGGCGCGCCGCAAACGGTCACGTCAATCATCGCCGGCACCGCAGCAGCGTGGGGCGCGGGAGGGACCATCCTCTTGTCGGGCAGGATGTCGCGCACGATCTCCCCCTCCCCGAGCGGGCTGGTGCGCGTCGACGTCGCCGGAGGTGCGTCGGACATTGCGACGTGGCCGGTGCCGCAATCGACCGGGCATCGGTATCCGGAGTTTCTGCCCGGCGGACGACAGTTCCTGTTCTTCGCCGGCGGCGCGGCTGATGTGCGCGGGGTGTACGTCGGTTCTCTTGATTCCTCCGACACGACTCGCGTCGTCGCATCCGACTCACGGGGGGCGTACCTGCCTCCGGGGTGGTTGCTGTTCGTCCGGGAGGGGGCGCTCCTGGCGCAGCGGTTCGACATCAGCCGCCGCATCGTCACCGGCGAGCCGATCACGGTGGCGGATTCGGTCGCCTTCGACCCGGTGACCGGCGACGCCGCGATCTCCACGTCCGACACGGCGGTGTTCGCGTATCGCTCCGGTCGTGGACCAGTGAGCCAGCTGGCGTGGTTCGACCGATCGGGCCGTCCGCTTGGAACGATCCGCCCCCCCGACGAAGCGGCGGTGTCGAATCCAAGGTTGTCGCCCGACGGACACCGCGTTGTCGCCGAGCGTACCGTTCAGAACAACACGGCGCTGTGGCTGCTGGATCGCGGCCGTCAGATGCTGTTCACTCGGACAGACGACGAGGGCATGGCGCGATATCCCGTCTGGTCGCCGACCGGCAACCGGATCGCGTTCGCATCCGTCCGGATCGCGTCCGTGAGGTTGTCCGCGAAGCCATCAGAGGGCACCGGGGACGAAGAGGTGCTGTTGGAGTCCTCGCAGGACGCGCTGCTCACCGACTGGTCGCAGGACGGTCGGTTTCTGCTGTATTTCGCTCCGGATCCGAGAACCGGCACGGATCTGTGGATGCTGCCCCGCGACACGCGCGTGCCCAAGGTCTTCCTCGCGACCGCGGCGAACGAAATGTGGGGGCAGTTCTCGCCCGACGGACGCTGGGTCGCGTATCAATCGAACGAGACCGGCAGGTTCGAGATCTATGTTCGGTCTTTTCCCGCCGGGGGTGTCGCGATTCCGATCTCTACCGCCGGCGGCGTCTACGCCCGCTGGTCTCGTGATGGGAACGAACTCTATTACGTGGCACCCGACGCAACCATGATGGCGGTGCCGGTTCGCCGCACGCAGACGACGCTCTCGGCCGACTCGCCGGTCGCATTGTTCAGGACGCGACGCGTGGGCGGCGGCGTGAACGTGATCGGATATGGACATCAGTACGACGTCGCGCCGGACGGCCGCTTTCTCATCAACGTGGAGCCTGAGTCAAATCCGCGACCGATCACGCTGGTGATGAACTGGAAGCCGTCCACTGGCTCCTCCATGTGGCGTGACCTCGGACACCTGCTTCGAAGAGTCGGCGACCGCAGTTTCAATCTGCTGCCGCACCTTCGGCAGCACCTTCTTGCCGGGCAATTCGATGCGCTCGAGGAACGTCTCGTGCGGAACCGCGGCCGGCGACGACGTCGATGCGGCCGGGCGCGATCGCCGCGGCGGTCGCGAGCTGTTGGAACACACGAATCGGCTCGTCCGTGGAGAGCCAACGAACGCGCGAATGAACGAGCGACTCCTCACGAGGGCGCAAGTGCCCGCGCGATTCGCGGCGATTCATCTCGGTCCCAATCACTGCGGGGTTCCGCAGCGAGGCGAGCGAACAGCCAGGACTGAACACGCCGCGGATCGACGCCAAGCAACTCCGCGAAACGCTGAATCGTGCCAAGAGGATCCGCGCGCAGCCTCCCGACACAGTTCAAGAGGTGCTGGGTTGCGTCGAACGCAGGATCACCGAAGAAGGGCTTCGGGTCGATGACAAGCCAAGGCTCTCGCTGCGCCTCCAGCACGTTCCCAGCGTGAAGGTCGGTCGCCAAGAGGACGCTGTCCTTCGCCGTTCGCGACAACTCATCGAACACGGACAAGCCCTCGCGGACCAACCAGGCATCAGACCACTGCGCCGAGCACGTCAAGGTTTCCACAGTCCAACGGGCGATCAGCGATGAGAGAGGGCGGAAGGGGTGTTGCGCGCTCGGCGATCGCCAGAGTCGACGGAGGAGTCCTGCGATTACTGCGTCCTGTTCGCCTTCCTGCCGCAATCCGCGAAGATGTCTTCCGGGCGTACAGCGCTCGAGCAGCATGGCTCCGAACCCCTCGTCGTCGTCGATGAGGCGAACCGTCGGGTCACCATTCCAGAACCGCAACCCGTCAATCTCGTGCATGGCCTCGAAGTGAGGCATGCTGACCTTAAGAACAGCCGCCGATCCATCCGCAGAGGTGACGGGTGCCACCCAGGCGCAGCTCAGCTCGTCGTTGTCGTACGGGCTGCCGAGGGTTAGTGACCAACGCGCCTGCAATTCGCGAATGACGGCTGGAAGACGGGAAAGCCATTCGGTTGCCTCAGGCGAGTTGCGGCAGCTCGCCGAGAGTCGGGCGGGAAGCACAAGATCCATGCAACATGGCTCCGTCGTCGGCAAGGTTCAGCGGCGACAGCATGACAGGTTTCGCGCCGCTCTCGCGTTCGTGATGGAAGGCGTGCTGTTCTCATGCACCCTCGCCAGCCAATGGTCGGGGATGACGACTGATCGAGCCGACGTTGCAGAAGTTTCTAGCGTGGTGGAGTGGCCGTTTTCGGCCGCTGCCCCTTCAGCGCCACCAGGTTGGGCCGATCGGGGATCGAGGGCGCGGATTTCGAATGGAATGCCCTCGGCTTTCAACACGCCCGCGAGATACTCGACGACCAGCCGCTCGTTCCCTGGGCATTGCTCGTGTCGAGACGAAGCGGCGCCTGATAGTAGCGCATCGTCTCGGTCTCGACGGCGGGCCAATTCGGCTCTGATCGGGTCTGCGCGGCACGATCCGATGCAGCCAGCCATATCCCGCACGAAACCCACTCTCGTTCAGCTCGGTTCTACCCCGTCGTCACGACGATATCCCACTGCGCCCGGAGGACGGGACTCGCAGAGGACGCGGAGACATTTGCGATCAACGTGTCCGGCCGCCGGACGGAATTGAGGTGGCGATCCTGATCGTTGAGTGGCTCATTGGGAAAGAAGAGTTGCGTGACTTTGCGATCAGTATGTCCCTGAATTTCGACATGGATATGGGGCGCTCGCATGTCGCCGCGGGCAGTCGGGTACGGTCCCGGTTTGATCGTCGTCAGCGCGTAGCGACCATCCTCGTCAGTTCGCAGGAGGGCGTATCCTTGAAAATCGGGGTCGAGTGGTAGATGAGTGTTGGGATCAGACGGGTGAGCGTACCGCCCGTTCGTGTTTGCCTGCCAGATTTCAATCTGTACACGGCGCAGCGGCTCTCCTTTCAGGTTTGTGACGCGGCCGGTCAGTTGTACTACCTGCCCGGCAGCTCGCCGATGATGTCCACGCACCAACGTCAAGTCGGGATCGCGGTCCGTCGGCTTCACGCGAGGGTAGAACGGACCGGTGATCAGGTCCGCCGTCTCCCGTCGAACGGCGTCCTGCCCTGCGACCAGCAGGACGGGGACACCAGCAAACGCGAGACCGCTCGCCGCAATTGATCCGAGTCGGATCAACCGCCGTCGTGACAACCCGAAGTCGCCACAGCCCATACGTCATCCTTGCCTTTTCTCAAGCTCGTTTTCGAGGCGCGGTTCCTCTCGTATTCGGGCGACATCCTACAGCGAATTCGACACTGCCCGACGGGCCCGATTTTGCCGGCGGACACGGGCCATTCCGCGTTCCCGGATGTGTCAACCCCTCGCGCGGTGCTCACGCGATCAGCAGTTGGAGCGACGCCCGGAATCAGCGCGTGTCTCGGCGGAAACTGTCCTGCGGGAACAGCCATGAGCATCCACGGTCTGGTCCTCGGGCCGGATTGAGAGGTGTGGCAACGAGCGGGAACTACTGATGAGCTGGCTGGAACGCAGGGATTCGTCCGCCTTCGCACCGCGCTTCGGCGGGATCTCATCGTGTCGGTGAGCCATTCCGCCGTAGCTCGCCTGAATCGTGCGCGAGCGGAGGCGGATGGCTGGGTGTTCGGGACGGTTTCCGCAACTGGTCCCTTCCAGCTTCGCCATCGCCGGTGCCTTCCACGCCTTGAGCCGACTTTCAAGGTCAACATCTCGCTCGACGAACGCATGCACCATGACGACGAGCACCGCTCCTCGAGCCTTCTGTTCGAGAAGGTCGATCAGGTTTGGCGGCGTCGACCCGTTCGCGAAGGGATTCCACCAATGCCGGTACAGGTGGTTTCCGCCGAAGATCAATAGCGCCTTCTGGCGCTTGGCGATCACTTCGCGATCGATGATCTCAAAGAAATGTACATCGCGTGGAAAGCGCTGTTTGGTCGCCTCGATCTCCTGACGCGTGCCGCTCCAGTCCACCGGGAGATCCGCGGCGACAACCCGAAGCCGGCGCTCCGTCGGCCGCGCCTTTGACGTCCCTGACGACATCGAAGAACCGTTCGTACACCGGCGCGTCCCATGGGGCGAGCGGGGAGAACCCCGTGTTGCGCCACGCGCGGCTCACAAGTGCCTTCGACTCGTCCTCGCCAGCCACGTACCGATCAATCGAGTCCTGATGGAGCGCGTTCGCCCATTCAACGACGGTGGTGGGTGCCGCATCGGCAAATCGAGGATCGCGGATCAGCCGAACGATCAGATCACGGCGGCGACGACGCGAACCGCTGGCCGGCTCGTGAGAACCTCGCGCGTGCCACCGATGTCTGGCATCACCGCAAGTTCTCGCACGCGTGTTCAAAGTGCGTCAAGATCCCCGGAGAGCAATGAGTGTGGGATTCGAACCGAGCCGATTTACTCCAACCGATTGATATCGTTGAAGCTGAAGCGGCGCGATCGACTTGAAAAGTGCTGGCGGGGACGATTTTCGAACCTGGTTCGTCCAAAACGCTGCGTGAGCTGGTTCGTCTCGGATCAGGCTCACCAGCTCGCGCCCACTGGCATCAACAACTTTAGAGCAGCGAACAGCCCAATCGCAGACGATAATCGCACGAGCAGTTCGTGTCTTCGCGGGCCCAGTACGATCATCCGGTGTGAAGCGATGGAGCCAGCATGACGAGGTGGCGGACCTTAGTCCTCTCAAAGTTGCCCCGCTACGGTGCCATTATCCTCGCCCTGGGTCTGGTCGCGATCACGTGGACGGTTTCGGGCGAGCAGGTCAAGCAGTCGCCACCCGATCCCGCAACGCGACAGCGCTTCCTGGCAATGTTCGCACGGGCCTATTTTCCAGGCCGAACGGGCCAACTCCTGATCGTCCCGCGTGAAGGGGACTTCATCACACGGGCTGACCCGAATTTCGAGTACATGCACGGGTCCCCCTGGTCCTATGACGTCTCGATTCCGCTGATGTTTGCGGGCCCTGCGGTGAAAACCGGCGTGTTCTCAGTCCCAGCCGCGCAGCAGGACGTGGCGCCCACGCTTGCGGCGTCGCTTGGCGTACAGATGCCCCCGTCAACGACGGGCCGCATATTGCCGGTTCTGCGGGCGGGCGCTCGACCGCGAGTGGTGATGCTGCTCGTCCTGGATGGCATGCGGCGCGATTACTTCGATCGCTACGCCGCGTCCATGCCAACCCTGACCGCTCTGCGTCAGCAGAGTGCCTGGTTCACTCAGGCGCGGCTGAACGTTCTGCCCTCCAACACCGCAATGGGGCACTCGACGATCTCGACGGGCGCCGATCCTCGCGTGCACGGAATCACCGGCGTAAGCGTGTACGATCGCACTCACGGACGGCGCCACGACCTGTTCGCGGGAGGAGTGCCGCACGATCTGGTGGCACTGACGCTGGCAGACGTCTGGCAGCTCGAGACGGCTGGCCGCGCGATCGTACTGGCCCAGGGCAGCATCGACCGAGCGGCGACGCCGCTTGCGGGTCACGGAGCGTGTCAGTTGAATGGAACGCCAGTGCTGCTCGCAAGCTACGATCAACAGACGGGCAACTGGACCACGAACCCCAATTGCTTCCGGCTGCCTGCGTACCTGAAGGATCGAAATGCGAGCGCACTGTGGCGGGCCGACGGGGAGTGGATGAGTCACAGAATCGACTCGGCCGCCGCTGTGCGCTATTCGGCCCTGTTTCCGGCATTCGAAGCCGATGCGATGACGACGATGATTGAGCGCGAGCCGGTGGGCGCAGACAACGTCGCGGATCTCATTCTGCTCAACTACAAGGGGGCCGATTTCGTGGGCCACAAGTACGGTCCGGATTCGAGCGAGCTCCGCGTCACCCTCGGCGAGATGGACCGCCACTTAACGCGAATGCTGCGGGCGCTGGAGGCGAAGGTTGGCAACGACTATCTTCTCGCGGTGACCGCGGACCATGGCATGCCGTCGCAACCCTCGTCGCCGGACCGTCGACACTTTGCGCAGTCGATCGTAGATCTGTTGCACGAAAGGTTTGATCCTGAGGCGAAGCAGCTGATTACATCCTTCGAACCGGAGAACAGCCAGATGTTCGTCGATGAGAACCGGCTGTCGGCCCTTCATCTGACGCTGCGCGATCTGGCGCGCGTTCTCGAATCACAGCCGTTCGTTTTTGCGGTTTTCACACACGACGACGTGCGGCTTGCGGCCAATGCCGCGAAGTGAGGCCGGTGCGGCGGCACTCGACTCGTAACGTGCGGCGCCATTGAACGCAACGTTTGTCGTCGCTTCGATTCAAAGCGTTGGGAAATTGTCGCAAGGACGTCGGGATTCGTCCGCCTTCGCGCTCCGCGCTGCGGCCCCGAGCAAAGTACTGGAACGTAGATTGTCATCTGATGAGCTGCTGGATGTTCGGGAGGATTTCCGCAACTGGCGCAACCATGCTGCGTGATCGCCGCTGAGTTCGTCGCCCGGGCTGTTGTGTAGACTGCGTCAATTGGTTCAGGAGGTTGACGAGTGGCCATCGCCGTTGTGTACAAGGCGCCAGCGATGTCGGCCGATCAGTATCGGCAATCCTGGACGGGCGGTCCTCCAGTCGCGCCGCCTGCCGGGTTGATCTTTCACGCCGGCGTCGGTGAGGACATCGCGTTCTTCACGATCACGGTTTGGGAATCCCGAGCAGCCTATGATGCGTTCGCCCCCGTTTTCACGCAGGCGATGAGGGAACGGGGCTTCGACGTCGGAACGCCGGAGATTCTTCCCGTTCACCACTTCCTTCCTCCGCGCGTCACTTAGGCGGGCGTTGGTCGATTGCACGACGCGGCGAAAGGTCCACAACCGCAGACGGACCGCCGAGCGTCAGCATTTTCAACATCAGAGCTCCAGCAGGTCTCGCCCGACGATCACGGTACCCCGGAAGTGGCGCCGAGCGGCCTCGAGCCACATCGCGTCGGTCACGGCGGCATCGTCGGGCGGTACGAAATGCGAGAGGACCAGTGTCTTCACGCCAGCGTCCTGTGCGATACGGCCCGCGTCTTCCGCCGATGTCTGATGCGCGAGGATGCTCGCCTTCAGCGCCGCCGCATTTGGTATGCGGGCGACGAGCCGGTCGATGGCCGGCGGATACATGACGGAGTGGACCAGGACGTCCGCGCCGGCGGCGAGCTTCACCAGGCTCTGCGACGGTGCCGTGTCGCCCGAGATCACGATCGAGCGATCGGCGGCGTCGAAGCGGTAGGCGAAGGCCGGCACGACCGGTGGATGATCCACGAGCGTTGCGGTGACCCTGAGATTGTCGTCCGCCATGACTGGGCCGCCTTGACGCACTTCGTGCACGCGCACGAGCGGCGCGAGCGGCACACGGCCCTCGTTGGCGATCCGGATCTCGATGTCGGACTGGTTCATCTCGAGGAACAGTCTGGTCATGCGCTCGAGCGGCGGCGGTCCCCACGTATCGACGCGCGAGCTCAGTCCGGCCGTCCACGCGAGCCAGATCAGATTGCCGTAGTCGGCGGTGTGATCGGAATGTTGGTGCGTGATGAACACGTGGCGCAGCGATGCCAGCGGCACGCCCGCAAAGGCCATCTGCCGGGCCACGCCATCGCCGCAATCAATCACGTAGGCCGCGCCGTTGCTGACGATCACCTGCGCGGAAGCGGAATTCGCCGTTCGGGGCCGCGGCCCGCCTCCTGTCCCAAGCAGCACGAGCCTGGTGCGCCGGCTCTGTCCCACGACGGAGCGGGCGGCCGCGGCAAACATGCCCACGCCGGCGAAAAACTCTCTTCGGCTGAGCGGGCTCGTCATGAAGCTTGTCTCCTTGGTTATCAGCACGCGAGCGTCGCGCGTCCTCCGTTCATCACGTAGGCTACCGCAGTCCATGACGCAAATCAGACGGCTGATTCGCCGGGGAGCAGAGCTGTACCCGAGGCAGGAGCTGCCTGGGATTCGAACTTCGCCGATCCCGACGAAGATCTCGAGGAGGTGGAGGCTCCGCGCTGCGGCGGGATCTCAGCGTGTCGGTGAGCCATCCCGCCGTAGCTCGCCTGAATCGTGCGCGAGCGGAGGCGGATTGGCTGGGTGTGCGGGACGATCTCCGCAACTGGTTGGTCACGGCTGCGTGAGGCTTGACAGAGTGTTGGTGTGCCTCGCCCACTGCTACTTGCACGCGGCAAGCTTGGGACCGGTACCCTCTTCCATCCTCATGGTGGCAGGCTGGGCTGCGTCATGAACGATGACGGCCAACACATGGCGACGCGCTGATCCGGTGACCACGGCCCGCATGGGCGTGCCGCCGGGCAGGGCGAGCGTTTCCCCCTTCTGCAGCTTGGCGGCGCGAGTCGGTGTCTCGTAGCACGCTTCGCCCTCGAGCACGTAGACGGCTTCGACACCGGAATGATGATGTGGAAGCGAGCCTATCTGACCGCGCCTCTCGGGTGAGTCCGGGGCGCACGTTGACATCAGCTGTGCCGCCGCGATGTTCGGCGCCAAAACCGACAGTACGGCCGCTACTGCGACCGACCACCCGCAGGATCGCGTCATTGCACAACCTCCACGCCGCCCCGCGCTTTGATGCAGGACGAGCCACGCTCATTGGCGGCGGCGACTGATGATACAGGTGCCGCTGCGTACGCACGATCACCATCCTTGACCGTCGGCAGCTCGCCGTTTCATCCGAGCTGTTGGTCGGCCTCGCTACCAGGTCACCGAGCGGGCGGCGGTGTCTCGCAGTAAACGGATGCCTGACTGAAATGAAGTCCGGTGACCATGCCGACGTTGAAGCAGCCGAACTCCGGGCGCTTCGCGTCTGGCGGTACGTCCAGGCAGGCCACCTCGGTCAGGTGATCGTGTCCAGGCGTGCCGGGCACTTGAGCCCACAGGTTGCCAGTTGTCGCGATGTGAAAGGCGACCAGAAACAGTGCCAGTCCCGCGATAAGCGGAGTTCTAGCTATGCCGGAGCCTCCGAAAGCACGTCGCTTCAGTTCAGGACACAGGTCCGTCGAATCAACAGCCGCCATAGCAGGATGCTTCAGCCCGTCGCTCGATCCCCATAGCAACACTAGAAACCTCGTGTCAGTTGAACGACGAACCAGACGATCAAAGCGGTGACGATGAGCATCGTCACTTTCATGACGGGCGGGCCCGACGTCTGGGCCGATAGAGCGACCCCTCCAAACGAATTGCCGCGAGCGCTTCGACGAACCCGCAGGGATTCGTCCGCCTTCGCGCTCCGCGCTGCGGCGGGATCTCAGCGTGTCGGTGAGCCATCCCGCCGTAGCTCGCCTGAATCGTGCGCGAGCGGAGGCGGATGGCTGGCTGTTCGGGACGATTTCCGCAACTGGCTCATCCGTGCCGCATGATGTTTGAGTTCTCTCTCAAGGCCGCCTACCCTGTTGGCGTCGAAACGCTGCAATGTCGAGCAGATCTGGTCTCACGCACGCGCTGGTCCTCGCGGCAGTCGCGGCCGCTTTGGTGCGCGGACAGCAGACCGTCAATCCCCCGAACGATCTGAATCGAATCTCGTCGACCGTTCTGCGTGGCCAGTCCATGGAACTGCTTCGCGAGTTGACGGACGACATCGGCGCGCGTCTAGTCGGATCTCCGGCATACGACCGAGCCGCGCAATGGGCCGCGACGAGGCTCCGCGAAGCCGGACTTACCAACATTCGCTTCGAGGAATTCACTTTGCCCGATACCTGGCAACGTGGGTCCGCGCGAGCTCGACTCATCGCGCCAGTCGAACGCGCGCTGAGAATCGGATCCGTCGGTTGGGGACCATCGACTCCACCCGGCGGCATTCGCGGCGACGTGATTCTGGTTTCCGATCTTTCGGCAGCGACGATTCGATCGCAGTCAGCGCAACTGAAGCATCGAATCGTTCTCGTCGATCTCGAGAAGGCCCTGCCGTCCGATCAGCCCCTCGCATTCGCACGCCTTCGCAATGCGTATGCGCTGCTCAAGGATCTTGGCGCGCAAGCGGTTCTGTTGCCCCACAGAGTGGCGAACAACGTCGCTGGTTGGGTAGACACTGGCAATGCGCGAGGCACAGTCCTCCCGCTGCCAGTCGGGGACATCGGACTCGAAGACAACCTGCTGCTTCGTCGTCACCTCGCCCGTGGGCCTGTCACCATTGAAGCGGAATGGCGGAACGAGGTGTCAGGGCCGACCCAGGTAAGCAACCTCGTCGCAGAGATCACCGGTCGCGAGCTGCCTCACGAGTGGGTCCTTTTGGGTGCCCACCTCGATTCGTGGGATCTCGGGACCGGCGCGCAGGACAACGGCACGGGCGTGGTAATGGTCCTCGAGGCGGCGCGTGCGATCGCGTCACTCGACAAACCGCCGCGGCGCTCGATTCGATTCGCGCTCTGGGCCGCTGAGGAGCCGGGCCCGCCCGGTTCGGCGATGTTCATCAAGCGGCATGCAAACGATTTGCAGAATTGTATCGCCGTGCTGAACACCGATAACGGCGCCGGACGGCCACGCGGCTGGTATGTGAACGGGCGAAACGATCTGCGCGCGGCGATGCGCCCGATTTCGGCACGTTTACGCGATCTGCGTGCCGACGGGTTATCGATGGACGCGAGCTGCGGGTCGGATGAATGTCCGTTCCTGCTTGAAGGAATCCCGGCGTTGAAGCTGTGGGTGGACACCACCCAGTATCGACAAGTGCACCATCAGGCAAGCGACACGTTCGACAAAGTCGACGCGACCTCGTTCCGGGCGGGCGGCGCAGTCGTCGCGATGACAACGTACACGATCGCCAATCAGCCGAGTCGACTCGCACCACACATAGGGCAGGACACTGTTCGGCAGATCCTGCGCACGGCCAAGCTCGATGTCGAGTTGATGTATTCGCTGTGGAAGCCTTGAGGCGTTCTGGCTCCGAAGTTCGACAGTGAAATCACCCTGGGCTGCAAGTCATTGAAAACAGGCCGATGCGGTACAGGATCGCGGGAATTGACGTCCACTAGAAGATGTTGGCCGTCGTGGTGGCCGACGTCGAGCTCGATGAAGAGTACCGGTTCGAGCGACCCTGGCTCATCGGTGCAGCGCACGCGTGACCGTCGGAGCACTCACAATCCGGGGCAGCGGCGGCTAGTGTCTCGAAGCGACGTGCAGCCGGTCTACGACGTCGCTCAGGAATCGGCCGATCAGGGTCGCGCCATTTTCGCCGTTGGTCATGACCACCGCGCCACACCGGCGTTCGACGGAGCCGACGGCAAACGCGTGGAAGCCGGGATTGTCGCCGCCGTGTTGAATGACGTCCCCCTTGTCGGCGTGAACGAGCTGCCATCCAAGGCCGCGGGCGCCCCACGCGTTCGGCTCCTTCACATGCGGTCGACACATCTCCTTCAGGGACGCGGCGGTGAGCCGATACTCATCGGGCGGCTTCGGCGCGATTACCTCGAGCAGGAACTTCGCGTATTCCGTGGGCGTGGCCTCGAGATCGCCGGCCGCGGCGTAGCGCGCCACGTCGGCGGCAGTGCGCTTCCGATTGTCCTCTGGCCGTCCTTTGGCATCGTGCGGGCGCGCGGCGCGCGCCGCGAAGGTCTCGTTCCAGACATAGCCGCTCGTTGTCATACCGAACGGCTCGAGCAAGTTTGCCTTCATGAACGGCTCGATGGGCTGTTGGGTGACGTGGCTGACGACCGACTGCAGCCACGCGAAGCCCTCGCCCGAATATCGATACTGCGTGCCCGGCGTGAAATGGATGCGGAGCGGCTCCGAATCCGAACGCCAGTTCTGGAAACCGGTCGAGTGTGAGAGGACGTGGCGAGCGGTGATCGACTTGATGCGCGGATCGCCTTCGAGAAACGGCGGCCCCCCGTAGGCGACCAGCGGTGTGTCGAGAGCGAGCACCTTCTTCTCGCACAGCTTCAGCACTGCATAAGCGAAGACCGGTTTGCTCATCGACGCCGCTTCGAAGATCGTGTCGCTATCGACGGGCCGCTTCATCGAGGCGTCGGTCACGCCAAAAGCGCGTTGCCACGCGATGGCGCCGTCACGAATCAGCACCACCGATACGCCGGGCACCAGGAGTTCCGTCATCAGCGAAGGAATCTGCGCTTCGAGGCCCGCGATCAGCGCGTTCCAGGCCGAGTCGCCGGTCAGCTGCGTCGAGAGGCTTTTGGACTGCCACAACAGCGCGCTGCCGAGCGCGACACGTCCGCTACGGTGGAGGAAGACGCGTCGTGTGGTCTCGCGCATGGTGGGCAGGGTAATGCATCGCCCGCGCAGCGTCCACTTACGGAACGCAGCTCCCATTCCATCGCCAGGCTGGTTCTTCGCAGAGTTTAGGTTGGAAGGACCGAGCGCGTGTCCGCCGTCAAGGGGACATCGATGACGGTGTTCGACACACCGGCAAATGCGCGCGGCGCAGTCATTGTTGTGTGAAATAGAAGTTGGCTGGGTGTTCGGGACGATTTCCGGACCCGGCTCGTACGCGCCGCATGATCGCCTCGAGAGCCGAAAGCCTCCGCCGCATCCAGGTCAGCCTACCGCCGGCGCGGCGATCCGCGTCAGCTGCTCGGCGACCAGCTTCCAGCTGCCGCCCTGGTGGACCCACACCCGCGTGTAGCGGGCCGCGGGCCTGCTGTCCGGCTTCGGATTGTCTGCGCTCGTAAACGTCACGCGTCCGGTGACTACTGCCGTATCGCCGTAGACCCGCACCTGCTGATCGTCAACCTCCATCACGGCCCCCTTGCCAGGGGTGGATTTCGGCCTCGCCAGTATCTGCGCCTTGGTCATGACACGTCCCATCAGATCCGTGAAGAGGAAATCGTCGGCGAGGTAGCGCTCGGCAAACGCATGTCCGGTCCCGCGCTCGGCCGCCTCCAAAGACTGTTTCTCGAGATCCCGAATCTGCTGTTCGGCGCTGGCCTGCCCAACGGCTGGAGCGGAGGCTGCAAGGGTCAAGAGCACAACGAAGAGAATGCGTCGCATCAGAAGCCCTCCTTGGATCTGTCAAGTCGGTGACATTGTCCCGACGGCTGGTCGGGAGCGCCGAGCGAGCGCGATGAGTCGCGGCGGCTCACAATGCCGCTCCGGCGCCACGCGAAGTTACAATCGGCAGCGGTCCGCCGTCCTTAGGACCGTCTTAGGTTCGTGGCAGGATCGCCTGAGGAATCACGTGAACGACGCGCCGAGCTTCCGGATCGGGCCCTGGACCGCCATACCGAGCCAGAACCTGATCGAGTGCGACTCGCGCTCGATTAGGCTCGAGCCGCGTGCCATGGACGTCCTGGTCGCCCTGGCCCGGGCCGGCGGTGCCGTCGTCTCCATCGAGTCGTTGATGACGACGGTCTGGGAAGACGTCACGGTGGGCGACGGGTCGGTGTATCTCGCCATCGGGCAGCTGCGGCAGGCCCTCGGGAATGGCGACAAGCGCACGCGATACATCGAGACGATCCCCAAACGGGGCTATCGCCTGACGGCGTCCGTGGAGCGTGTGGATGCCGATACCCCCGCCGCGCCCACGGCTCCGACAGCGCCCGTTCTCCACGGGTCGCCCGCTTGGTTGATGGCCGTGGCTGCACTGGTTGGCGTCGCCGCGGCCGGCGCCGCTGCGATACTCACCTTCCGCAACAGTGTGCGGCCTCCCGCGACCCAGTCGGTGGCCGTGCTGCCGTTCGACAACCTGTCGTCGGATCCCGAGCGGGAGTTCTTCGCCGACGGGATCACCGTCGAAACGCTGAATGCGCTGTCACGTGTGCGTGAGTTGCGCGTCACCTCACGAACGTCGTCGTTCCGGTTCAAGGACAGGGGCGGGGACCTGCGTGCCGTCGGCGAGGCGCTCGGCGTGGAGCACGTGCTGCAGGGCAGCGTGCGCACGGCAGGGGATCAGGTGCGCATCACGGTCCAGTTGAGTCGCGCAGGGACCGGCGACCGTCTCTGGTCAGAAACCTACGAGCGCCGGGTCGACGACATCTTTGTGATTCAGGATGACATTGCCAGGTCGGTCGCGGATGCTCTGCAAGTCAAGCTCGGGATCGGCGCCGTCGGCCGCGTGCCAGGCATGACCCGCAATGTTGCCGCCTACGAGGAGTACCTGCGTGCGCGCGCGCGCAATCTCGACTGGCAGCCCCAATCTTTTCCACTCGCCGTCGCGCACCTCCAGCGGGCGGTCGCGCTCGATCCTTCGTTCGCGATCGCCTGGGCGCGTTTGAGCTCGGTCTATCAGAACGGCATGTTCCTCGTTCCGGAGCGGGCGGAGGAATGGCGGAAGAACGCCGCCGAAGCGCTCGCGCAGGCGAGAGCGCTGACGCCCGATGCACCCGACGTGCTGGAGGAAATCGGGATTGTGGAGGCGAGGCGCCGGAATTGGGCATCAGCGGCGCGCGCGTTCGAGGAGCTGCAGATGTCCTCCGCGCGTTACGGACTCGCCGATCGGGCATCGGGTCCCCGGGGCGTTCTTCTGCTGGCGGTGGGTCGCACGCGCGAAGCCATACCTGCACTCGAGCGGGCGCGGGCGCAGGACCCCTTCGCGCCGGCCATTGCCGGCTTCCTGAGCGCGGCGCACTTGGCCGACAGGAATATCACCGGTGCGCTCGCCGAGATCGATCGCGGTCTCAGGCTCGAGGGCCTCGAAACACAGCTGCTCGATGGCGGGTTCGTGGCGGCGCTCAATCAGGACGACCAGGCGCTGATTCGCATGCGCCTCGCCGCGATTCCGGACGAGTCTTTGACCGCGCGCGTGAGCCGCAGGCTGCTGCGGTTCATAGATGCCCCGGCGGGGGCCGCGGCCGACATTCGCCTTCTGGCGTCTTCGGCGAGCGCGGATGAGAAGGCGCTGCTCGCTGAGTGGGCCGCCTTCTACCGCGAGCCGGAGCTATCGCTGCGCCTCTTGACGGACGCAGCTCCACACGTGCGCCATCCAGCGCTCTTGTGGCAGCCGCTGTTTCGGGACGTCCGAGGGCTTCCGGCATTCAGGGATCTCGCCCGTACATTGGGACTCGTCGAGTATTGGCGCGCTTTTGGCTGGTCAGACTTCTGCCAACCCACAACCGGGGACGAATTTGCTTGTCGGTAGCCGAGAACTCGGAGCAACGCACCTGCTTCGCGGTGCATGAAGGGCATGGCTGACGTCCGAACGCCTTCACAGCACGCGAGCGCCTGAGTGGCCGTGACCGTGGCGGGTCGGCGCGCTAATGGACGTGATTCTACGCTGCCAGCAAGCATCAAAGTGACGCATACGGGAGCGGCGAGCCGACTCACGATTGTGGGCGGTTCGGAAGTGCGCACATCCGGCGGATGATGTGTAGGGTACAAGGCCAAGCAAGAATTGGCTGGGACGTAGGGATTCGTCCGCCTTCGCGCTCCGCGCTGCGGCGGGATCTCAGCGTGTCGGTGAGCCATCCCGCCGTAGCTCGCCTGAATCGTGCGCGAGCGGAGGCGGATGGCTGGGACGTAGGGATTCGAACCCCAATAACCGCGTCCAGAGCGCGGTGTCCTACCGTTGAACGACGTCCCAGCAGGACGGTGGAACTTCAGATTGTATCAAAAACACCCCCCGCGGTCAGCGCCAGTCACCCGCCGCCACGAATGCCGCCCAGTAGAACGGATGCGCGCTGCGGCCGCTGCTCCGCCGCTGGCGCAATACGGCCAGGCTCGCCGCGCGGACGGCGTCCGCCGTGCTCAACTGCCTGGACCATCGGCCCTCGTACAGCGACGTCATCCAGCGGCGCGTCGTCTCGTCTTCGACCGGCCACAGGGTCATGATCACGGCCCTGACGCCGGCGATCTGGAACGCTCGCCGCAGCCCGAAAACCCCCTCGCCGCTCCTGATTTCGCCGACGCCGGTGTCGCAGCCCGACAGCACGGCCCATTCGACTCCGTCGAGGTTCAGGGCCGCGACTTCCTCCGCGGTGAGGACGCCGTCCTCGTCGTCCGGCGCGGCCGCCCCGCGGCGGTTCGCGCCGGCGAGGATCAACCCGGACAGGAGCAACGGATTCTCCCGTGCGATCCTCGACGGAGAAACCGCCGGTGCGGGTGCGGCCCGCGGATCGGGCGCCGGCGCACAGTTGCGGTCGAGAAAATACCCGTGAGTCGCCAGATGCAGGATGCGGCGTCCGCCGGCGGTCTGCTTGAACGCCGCTTCGGTCGCGGCGGCACCGGTCAGCCGCAGCGTATCGCGCGCGCCATGTGCTCGATCCCACACCGACACCACATCGTCGACTTCCTTGATCGAGGCGGGCAGGGCATCGAACCGCAGTGACTGGAAGTCGAGGCAGGTGGATCGCGTGCCGCGGAAGGAAGGCGCAGCGGCGCGTCCCGACCCGATGTCGTCGAACGCCGCGCCGCCGAGGGCGAGCAGGCCGCGGGCGCCGGTCGGTCCGCGCTGCAGGGGCACGAGGTCGCGTTCCGCGGAGAGGTAGTGAATGACAGGTCCCGTCTCGACCATGTACTGGGACAGCCCTTCCGGCAGCGCGGCGAAGCTCACGAGGTGAAGCGCGCCGTCGGGCACCACGAACACCCGTGTCGCGCCGCCCAGATGCCTCCGCAGGGGATCCCAGATCGCCGCGCGCAGTTCTCCCGCCATCCGCCGATACGCCCCTTCGCTGCGGCCGGCGACGGCGAGCGGTGCGATCGCCTCCTCGTTAATCTGCCGGCGCACCTGCTGGATCAGGCGGTCGATCGTTGCTTCTGTTCCGAGCGGAACGAGCACCGGTCGAGCGCCGGCGCCCCGCAGCACGAACGCGAGGTACGACGGGTCCGGATCGCCCTGGTATTTCACGAAGGCCACCAGCGCGCTTCCCGACGGCAGCGCTGCCGACACCTGGGGAAGCGCGACACGCCTGCTCACTTCGCCGTCCCTGAATGCCGCGCTGGTTTCCGCGAGTGCCCGCTCGGTACGGTCCTTCTCGCCACGGGCGTCCTCCAGGAGACGCCGGTAGCTCGCGGGCGCATCGTTGCGCACGCCGCGCACGGCGAGAGTGGCGAGGCGCTGACGCGCGGCTGCCAATTCGGCCGCGAGCGCGGTGACCGCCTCCGCCTCCAGCGCGCCGGAAGCGCGGTGGCGCGCCGCGACCTCGTCGAGCACCATGCCGCGGGCCTGGATGACGGCGTCCCACCCGGCGGTCACGATTGGGGAGTCGTCTGCGCGCGCCGAGGCCACACGGAGCATCAGCTGCAGGTCCGCGCCGCGCGACGCCGCATATGCCAGCGCCTGCCGTTCGGGAAGCGCGCGGAGCGTGAGCCGCAGATGCTCGCGATTGACGGCGTCCGCCTGCGCCGCGAGTGCGAACGCGTCGACCGCAGCGCCGGTACGCGCCGAGACTTCGGCGAGACTGCTCAGCGTCACTGCCGTGTCCGGGTGATCAGGCCCCAACGCCGCAATCTGAATGGCGAGCGCACGATCGAGCAGCGGTCCGGCGTCCCGCGCGGCGCCGGCTCGCACGTGGACGCGCGCCAGGTTCACCAGAGCGGTCGCCACCCTTGGGTGGCGCGGGCCCAGCGCTCCTTCCCAGATCGTCAGCGCGCGCTGGTACAGCGCCGTCGCCTTTTGCAGGTCGCCCATGCCGGCGCGCACGCGCGCGAGATTCGTTGCCGCCGCGGCGACTTCCGGATGATCCGGGCCGAGGAATCGCTCCTGCGATTCGAGCGCACGCTCGAACATCGGGAGGCTCCGGCGAAAGTCGTCGGCTCCGGACAGCAGCGCGGCAAGATTGCTCATGCCTTCCGCCAGGCGCGGATCGGCAGGACCGCGCTGCTTCTCGCGATTTGCCAGCACCCTCTCGAAGAGGTCCAGGTCGTCTGGTCCGTAGCCGGAGAGCGGCAGCAGATCCGGTATGAGCCACGACGCGCGCGCGCTCGGGAGATTGGATGGCCTCAGCACCTCCTCGTTGATGCGCGTCGCCCGCTCGAAGAGTCTCGTGGCTTCGGCGTAGTCACCGGATGCCGCGAGGATTGCGGCCAGGGCGTGCAGGCTGCGGGCGACGTCGAGGTGGCCGGGACCGAGCGCGCGCTCGCCAATCGCCAGCGAGCGTTCCGCCAGCGCGCGCGCTCCAGCGTAGTCGCCAAGATCCCGCAGATCCGTCGCCAGGTTGTCCAACGCGGTCCGCACGCGCGGATCGCTGGCGCCGAACGCGTCCTCCGTGAAGGCCAGCAGGCGTTCGTTCAGGCTCGCCGCGCCGGCCGGATCGCCGGCGAGATCGCTGAGTACCACCGCGGTGCCGGACAGAACATGGAGCGTGAGCAGGTCAGCAGAGAGGCGCATCGTTCCGGCGAGCATCCGCGCGCGCCGATAACGCTCCCGCGCCCCGGCGTAGTCTCCTGTCTCCTGATGCAGGATCGCCAGGTTGACCAGCGTGCGAAGCGTGGCCGGGTCGCCGGCCCCATAGGCCGCCTCGCGAATGCGCTGCGCGCGCTCGAGCCGTGCTTTCGCTCCCGCATCGTCGCGGAGCGCGATCAGCAGGCCGCCGAGCGTCTGCAGCACTGCGGCAACGGAAGGGTGATCGGCTCCTGCTGCCGCCTCCTGAATCGCGAGGGCCCGCTCCAGCAGCGGTGTTGCTGACGCGGGGCTTCCCGCGAGCGCGCGCTGGACGCCGAGGTTGACGAGGCTGACGGTCAGAGCGGGGTGCGCGGAGCCAAGCCGCTGCTCTTTGATCGCGACGGCCCGCTCCGCAAGCGCGCTCTTCTCCTCGTTCGCGACCTTCGACGATCGCCGGATCGCGCGGCCGAGGAGATCGAGAACCTCGGCAACTTCGAGCGCGTCGGGACCGGTGGCCGCCTCGACGCGGGCCAGCAGCGCCCGCGAGACGTTCTCTGCTTCGATGCCCCGCCCCCGGTCGAGAAGCTCGCGGATCATGCGCAACGACTCGGCAAAGCCCT
>DASSPH010000056.1 GCA_035699745.1 Vicinamibacterales bacterium | reverse complement strand
GGGGCTGCCTGTGGAACCGGCTCCACACTTCCGCTTAGCTGCTGATTCCATTCGTTTTAATTTGCCGAGCAGGCTCCGGCTGGCGTTGGCGTGTGTCTTGCTGACTCGAGAGGCGGATTGTGCAGGTACGCGATAGACGCGGATCGGCGAGTCAGCGACGGATCGGTGATTCGGTGACGGGGAGGCGGCAGTGGAGGATTTCGACATCCCGCAGAACAAGCTGGCCGAGTCGGCAGAGCGCGTCGTGGACCGTGCGCTCGACGAAGCCCGGCGCCGTGAACACGCGCTGCTCACGAACGAGCACGTCTGTCTGGCCTTTGCCCAGGTCGAGTGGGACATGTTCGGCCAGGTGATGCGCGACCTGAACCTGAATCCCCACGAAATCCTGCAGGCGCTCGAAGAGCACCTGCGGCTGCTGCCCAGCGTTCCGGGACGCGAACTGCGCGTCGCGCCGTCGACCAAGCTGCTGTTCAAGCTGGCGCTGCTGCACGCCAGCCGTTCCGGACGCCACACCGTCGAGGCGACCGATTTGTTCTCGGCGATCTTCGAGGAGACGCAGGGCATCCCCGTGTCGATCATCCGCCGCCACGGCATCGAGCCGGAAGCGCTGGTGTCGCGGCTCGCGACGCGCATGCGCGATCACGAGCTGCGCGAGGAACGCCTGAAGAAGCGGTTCGAGCTGCCGCCGTTCCTGAAGCACTTTGCCACCAACCTCAACCAGCTCGCGCGCCAGGACAAGATTCCGCCGGTCTTCGGGCGCGACGCCGAGATGGATCGCGTGCTCGAGATCCTGTGCCACCGCGAGCGCGCCAACTCGGTGCTGCTGCTGGGCGAGCCGGGCGTCGGCAAGACGGCGATTGCCGAGGGGCTGGCGCGGCGGATCGAGTTCGCCCCCGACACCGTGCCGGTGCGGATCCGCGACTGCCAGATCGTCAACCTGCAGATGAACACGATGGTCGCCGGCACCATGCTGCGCGGCATGTTCGAGGACCGCATCCAGAACGTCATCCGCGAGATCAAGGAGCGGCCCAACCTGATCCTGTTCATCGACGAAGTGCACACGATGATCGGCGCCGGCTCGGCGCTGGGCGCGCCGTCCGACGCGGCCAACGTGTTCAAGTCGGTGCTCGCCCGCGGCGAAGTGCGGATCATCGGCGCCACGACCTTGAGCGAGTACAAGGAGTTCATCCAGGAGGACGAGGCGCTGGCCCGCCGCTTCCGCACCGTCATGGTCGCGGAGCCGACGATCGATCAGACCCGGACCATCCTCTACAACCTGCGGCCGCGGCTCGAGCGCAACTACTCGGTGCGCATCAAGGACGAAGCGATCGAAACGGCGCTCGAGATGTCGCCGCGCTACATGCGGCACCTGCAGCTCCCCGACAAGGTGATCGGCTGGCTCGACACCGCCGCGGTCAAGGCGGAGATCGACCGGCGCTGGGAGGTCGACGGCCAGGATGTCGTGCAGGTGATCTCGCAGGTGGCGCAGATCCCGGAAGACATGGTGTTCCGCGACGTGACCAGCCGGTTCAAGGGGGTTGAAGCGCGCCTCGGCGAGCGCGTCGTCGGGCAGCGCAACGCCATCGACGCGGTCGCGCGGCGCCTGGTGTTGAACAAGGGACCGCTCAAGGACGGCTTCGACCGGCCCGACGGCGTGCTGCTGTTCCTCGGGCCGACCGGCGTCGGCAAGACGGAACTGGCGAAGTCGGTGGCGCAGTTCCTGTTCGGCGACGCCAAGAAGATGATCCGCGTCGACATGTCCGAGTACCAGGATGGGGCGGTCGCCGTCGACAAGCTGATCGGCATGCCGCGCGGCATCGTCGGATCGGAGCGCGGCGGCGTGCTGACGAACCAGTTGAAGGACTCGCCGTACTGCGTGGTGCTGCTCGACGAGGTCGAGAAGGCGAGCCCGAGCATGCTGAACCTGTTCCTCCAGGCGTTCGACGAGGGATGGGTGACGGACGGCCGCGGCAAGCGCGTCTACCTCAGCGACGCGATCGTGATCATGACCTCGAACATCGGCTGCGAGCACTTCCGCAAGCTGACCAATCCGTTCGGCTTCTACTCGAAGCAGGTGGGGGTCGAGCAGATCCAGGGTGAGATCAACCGCGAGCTGGAGCGGCGCTTCTCGCCGGAGTTCCGCAACCGCATCGACGAAGTGGTGATGTTCTCCCCGCTCAGCAAGGACGAAGTGCGGCAGATCGCGCTGATGCAGATCGACCAGATCGAGCAGACGCTGGAACGGAGCGGACGCTCGCTGACGGTGACGCCCGAGGCGCTCGAAAAGCTCGTCACCGACGGCTACAGCCTGGCCTACGGCGCGCGCTTCCTGAAGCGCGTGATCGAAGCCAAGGTGAAGCTGCCGATCAGCCAGCGCTGGGCCGAGGGCACGTCGTTCAGCGCCGACGTGGTGGACGGCGAGCTGGTGGTGCAGGTGTCGGAGGCGCGCGGCGGGTATCCGGCGCTCGCCGCCACCGCCTAGCGGCTGCCGCTGCCGGTCGCCGGCTCCCCGCTCCGCTAGAAGAGCGTGGCCTGGGCGTTCGGCGACGGCTGTGGATCGGCCGGCGGTTGACCGGACGCTGACGCCCGCGTCTCGACGCGGCGGTCGCGCCGATTCACGTCGTGCCGCTGCTGGATCATCTCGATCAACGCCCGCACCGATTCGACGTACTCGGCAGGAGCGTACGCGCCCGGGTAGAGGCGCTCGTAGCCCGCCACCATCTCGGGAAACGAGTGCCGCAGGAATCCCATGAAGTGGTCCTTCGTGCCTCCCTTCAGATAGAGCACGTTCGCGCCGACGAAGGCGGCGTTGTGGTCCGCGCATGCCTTGACCGTAGCGTCGAGCTTCGCGCTGTTGGTGGTGAACCCGGGAACGACGGGGGCCATCAGCACGCCGGCGTTCACCCCGGCGTCTCGCAGCGCGCGGACCGCCCTGAGCCGCTGCATCGGATGCGCGGTACCGGGCTCCAGGGCGCGCCATGCGTCCTCGTCCACCGTGGGAACGCTCATGCAGACGGTGCACTTCGCGACGCGTGACAGTTCTGCGAGCAGGTCCGCGTCGCGCACGATCATGGGGCCCTTGGTGACGATGCCGACCGGCGTGCGGGCGGCAATCAGTGCCTCGATCGTGCGCCGGGTCAGCTTGTAATGCCCTTCGATCGGCTGGTACGGATCGGTAGCAGTGCCGAGCGCGACCTGCTCGCGGGTCCACGTCGGCTTGTCCAGCTCGCGCCGGAGGACATCAGGAAAGTTGACCTTGACGAAGATCAGCGACGAGAACTCGTCGCCGGGCCCGAGCTCGAACTGCGTCTGGTAGCGCCGCGCGAAGCAGTAATGGCAGCCGTGCGTGCACCCGCGATACGGGTTCAGCGTCCACGCGAAGGGCATCCCCTTGACCGGGTTCAACGCCGACCGGCAGGTGACTTCCTGGTAGCGCGCCGCGTCGGCGCGCCGCTGCGCCTCGTCGAGCGATGCCGCGCCGCGCTCGCGCACCTGCAGCGCGATCATCTTGGTAGTGGGCGGTTTACGGCCGAGTTCGAAGAGCGGGCTCATGGCGATTCGCCTTATTTTCGCCCATGATACCCGAAACGCCGCGTCCGAAAAGGTGACTGTCCCCTTTTTCGCTGCTGCGCGCCCGTTTCTTGCGCGTAAACGTTGGGGTTATCGACGATTCGGGCACCGAATAGCGGCGGCTGCGTGTGACACCTCGAAAGCCGCCTTTTTCGCAAAACACTGAGGTTTTCTCCCGATCGAGGGGGCAAAAAGGGGACTGTCCCCGTTTTCAGAGCAGGTAGGCGAGCGCGAAGCCGATTTGGGCGACGAACATCATGCGGTACATGTGCGCCCACGAGACGTGGTTCTCTTCGACCGCCAACTCCTCCGGCCGCCGCAGCATCAGGTAGCAGACGTACACCCCGTAGGCCGTCATCACGAACGCGAGCAGCTGCAGCAGCACGAAGTTGCCCGTCAGCACCCCCGTCCACGCGCCGATCGCGATCATCACGAACGGCACGACGAACGACGGCGAGATCATCCACGCCGCGCGCCGGACGCCGTAGATGATCGGCAGCGTGCGGCAGCCGCCGCGCGCGTCCCCCTCCATGTCGGCAAAGTCCTTCGTCGTCGACGCGCCGAGCAGGAACAGTCCGAAGATCGCGCCGATGTACCACGGCTCGGCCGCGATGACCGTCTTCACCGCCGACCATCCCGCCACCTTCAGCAGGACGCCGCGCGGGATCGCGATCGTCACGTTGGCCCAGATGCCGAGCCGCTTCGTCCGCGCCGGGGGCACCGAATAGAGGAAGGTGATGATGGTCGCGACCAACACGATCCAGAAGCACTCGCGGCGGCCGGCGGGCGCGACCAGCCACGCGAGCACGAGCGCGAGCGCGTACATGACCCACGTGAACTGCCACGCCTCGCGGATCGTCAGCCGCCCTTCGGGCAGCGGACGCTTCGGCTTGTTGATGCGATCGATGTCGAGATCGTAGATCTGGTTCAGCGCGTTGGACGCGCCGTTCAACACCGCCGCCATGGTCAGCCCGATCAGCGGGTAGACGATCAGGTCCGCGCTCCACGGCTCGCGCGGATGCGCGCCGTACGCGGTCGCCGCGCCGGACGCGAAGCCCAGCGCGGGCGCCAGCAGCGTGAACGGACGGGAGAATTCGAGGAAGATCCCGAGCTTCTTCATCCCAGCCACGCGGCGAGCGCCACGGCGAGCAGCGCGGCCGCGGCGGTGTTGATGAAGTTCAGCATGTCGTTGTTCAGGATTCCCGGGCCCTCGAGCGTCGCGCCGAGCCAGCTTTCGAGCAGCGCGCCCGCCGTCGACGCGGCGACGACGATCCACAGCGCGGAGCGCGGAATCAGTCCGAGCGCAATCGCCGCCAGTCCCAGTCCGGCCGCACCGGCGATCCCCGCGAGCGTGCCTTCGAGCGACATCGCCCCGGAGGTGCCGGGCGGCACGCGCGCCAGCGAGGTGATCGACCACGTCCGCCGTCCCCACGCCTTGCCGATCTCGCTGGCCATCGTATCGCTTCCTCCGGCGGCCAGCGCCGCCGCAAACGCCAGCGCCGGGACGGCGGTATCGGCCGACGTGAGCACGACGACGGAGGCCAGCGCAGCGGCCCCGGTGTTGGCGATCGCATTGCCGGCGCCGCGCCGTCCGCCGCGTTCTTCGGCAATGCCGAGGAGCGTCTTTCGCGTCAGGCCGACGCGCGAGGCGAGCGATGCCGCGACGAACGTCACGAGCAGAAGCGCCCACCCCTGCCAACCCGTGCCGCAATAAATGGTCACGCCAATCGACGCGCCGACCAGCGCGCCGGAGAGGGTGACCGTCCTGGCGCGGTGCCCCGCCCACGCGACCAGCGCGTTGAGAGCCAGCGCAGCAGGCAGGCGTGACGCCGCGAGCGCGCCGGCATACTGGAGACTCTCGATGTCGACGAGCGAGACGATCCACAACACCGCCGCCGCGGACGCCGCAACGGAGACGTTGTCGTCCAGACGCGCCGGAATGGTCTCGACGAGCGCTGCGCAGACCGACGCGACGAGCGGCGCCGCGAGCACGAACAGCATCGGCGGCGCGGGCGACACCGCGGGCCGGCACCACCAGGCGAGAAAGATCCCGGCGCAGGCGCCGCCGGCGGCGAACGCGGCGCTGCCGGCGACCGTCTTGTCGCGGTTCCACGCCCACCGCTGCCCGCCGATGGCGCGCCCCGCCAGCGTCGCCAGCCCGTCGCCGATCGCGAGGATGCCCCACGCGGCGGCGACGATGTCGAGGCGGGCCGGAAAGGCGAGCAGCAGGAACAGAATGGCCAGCGGATACAGCAGGATCCCGTGCACCCCGCGTTCGCGATCGCCGGGACGATACAGCGCCGCGGCGACGCGCGGCAGCACGAACAGGTTGAAGACGACCGCACCCGCGGCGAGCACGACTGCCTGCCACCACGGAATCCACCGCAGCAGCAGGGCGAACCCGCCCATCGCCATGTGGACGAACTGACGGGTCGTTTCGGAGTGGTCCGCCTTTGCGGCTGCGGCCTGCCGGCGGGACAGCCCCGGGCTCATGACGCGTGCGCCACGCGGAGCCGCCAGTGGTCGAGCAGATCGCGGAGCGTCTGCTCGATCGGGATCTCCGGCACCCACCCTGTATCGCGCGTCAGCCGATCGTGACTGCCGGCAATCAGCGGGTTGTCGCTCGGACGCAGGCGGGAGGGATCGACCTCGACGCGCACCCGCACGCGGGACAGCGACAGCAAAAGATCGAGCAGCTCGCGCATCGAGCGCGCGCGCCCGCTGCACACGTTGTACGGCGTATGCGGACGGCCGCGCTCGGCGAGCGCCTGGTAGGCGCGGACGGTGTCACGCACGTCCGTGATGTCGCGCCGGGCGTCGAGATTGCCGACCTTCAGGACCGGATCGCGGCGTCCCGCCTCGATCTCCGCGACCTGCTGGGCGAAGGCAGAGGTGGCGTACGAGGGCGACTGCCGCGGACCGGCGTGGTTGAACGGACGCACGAGCAGCACGGGAAGGGACGATGCCGCGGCGGCCATCTCCTGCGCCAGCTTGCTCAGCGCGTAGGGCCCCGCAGGACCGAGCGGGTGGTCTTCGGTCAACGGCTCCATCGCGGGCCGGTACACCATCGCCGATCCCGTGACCAGCACCGGGCACGACAGCCCCGCGTCGCGCACCGCCTCGAGAAGGTAGTGCGTGCCAAGCGCGTTCACCCGCATCGCCCGCGCCGGCGCCCGCCACGCCTCGTGCACGTCGGCAAAGCCGGCGCAGTGATAGATGACCGACGGCCTCGCCGCGGCGAGCGCGTCGCCGAGCGCGCGGCGGTCGAGCAGATCCACCGAGCGCCAGCGCACGGTCGCGTCCGCGGTGGGCTCGGCGCCGCCGCGGTGCGCCCACGCGGCGACGGAGCCGCCTCCCGCCGCAAGCCGCGCGACGAGGTGACTACCCGCGAATCCGGTCGCGCCGGTCACGAGCGGGATTCCAGCCACGGCCGTCGTCAGCGGTTCCCGTACTGTTCCTGGTAGTACTTCCGGAACGCCGGATCCTCGTTCTTGATCGGCCGCCACCACCACTCGTTGTCGCGGTACCAGCGGACGGTCTCCGCGAGGCCCTCTTCGAACGGAACCTGCGGCGCCCAGCCGAGCGCTTCCAGCTTCGCGGTGTCGAGCGAGTAGCGCCGATCGTGTCCCTGTCGATCGGCAACCGGCCGGATGAGCGATGCCGGCTTGCCCACCAGGGCCAGAATCCGGTGCGTGAGATCCACGTTCCTGACCTGGTTGCCGCCGCCGATGTTGTAGACCTCGCCGGAGATCCCCTTGTCGATCAGCAGATCGATGCCGCGGCAGTGGTCGTCCACGTGCAGCCAGTCGCGCTCGTTCAGCCCGTCGCCGTAGAGCGGAACGGCGAGGTCGTCGATCAGGTTGGTGATGAACAGCGGGATGATCTTCTCGGGAAACTGGTTCGGGCCGTAATTGTTCGACGCGCGGGTGATCACGACCGGCACGTGATACGTCGCCCAGTAGCTGTAGGCGAGCCGATCCGCTCCCGCCTTGCTCGCCGAATACGGATTGCGCGGCCGCAGCTCGTCGGTCTCCCTGCTGGAGCCTGTCGGCACGCTGCCGTAGACCTCGTCGGTCGAAATCTGGATGAAACGGCGCAGCCCGGGGTTCTCGCGCGCCGCCTCGAGCAGCACGAACGTCCCGTAGACGTCGGTGGTGATGAAATCCCCCGCGTTGCGGATCGACCGGTCGACGTGGGTCTCCGCCGCGAAGTGGACGACCACGTCGCACTCGCGGACCAGCGGCGCGGCCACCGCGGCGTCGGCGATGTCTCCCTTGACGAAACGGTGGCGGGGATCGTCCTTGACGCTCGCGAGGTTCTCCAGCCGTCCCGCGTAGGTCAGCTTGTCGAGGGTCGTCACCTGCCAGTCGCGATGCGTGGCGAGCGCGTAGCGGACGAAGTTGGATCCGATGAATCCGGCGCCGCCGGTGACGAGAACCTTAACCATCCTTGCGCGTCCAGTCGTACGGCAGCGAGCCGTGGGGTTCGAGGCGGTACTCGTCGGGATCGTCGTACTTGTAGGGCTCGGTCGGCACGTTCAGCACCAGCGATGGCTCCACGCTGATGCATTTCCAGCCGTGATACACCAGGTTCGGCACCTGCACGAGCATGGGGTTGTGCGTTCCGAGGAAGAACTCGTTCACCGCCCCTTTGGTCGGCGACTCGTCCCGGGTGTCGATCAGCACGAGCTTCACCATGCCGGCAACGCAGGCGAAGTGGTCGATCTGCCGCTTGTGAAAGTGCCAGGCCTTGACGACCCCGGGGTAGGTGGCCGACACGTAGACCTGACCGAACTTCGAGAACAGCTCGGCGTCGTCGGCGCGGAGGATCTCCATCAGCCAGCCGCGCTCGTCCGGCATGACGCGGAGCTTCCTGGTCTTGACGCCATGGATGGTCAGGGAAACGCTCATATATACGCTATCTGTCTACCAACGGATGCCGACCTCGGAGTTGTCACCGAGCATGAACCGGTACGCCGACGGTTTCACCGGCATCCGGTGGATCTTGACGTTGCGGCCGATCAGGCTGTCTTCGACGCGGTTCGCCAGGTCGCTGATCACGCTGCCCTCGAGGACGATGCTGTGCTCGATCTCGGAGGCGCGGATTTCCGCCCTGGGGCCGATCGAGGTGAACGGCCCGACGTAGGCGTGGACGATGCGTGCGTCGGCGCCGACCACGACGGGGCCGCGAATCACCGAGCGCTCGATCACGGCGCCGGGCTCGATCACCACCTTGCCTTCGACCCGTGACTCGGCGTCGATGGTGCCCTCGAGCCGCCGCTGAATGGTATCGAGGATCAGGCGGTTGGCTTCGAGCATGTCCTCGAGCTTGCCGGTGTCCTTCCACCACCCGTCGACCAGATGCGGCCGGACTTCGAGGCCGCGGTCGATGAGGTCCTGGATCGCGTCAGTGATTTCCAGTTCGTTGCGGAAGCTCGGCTTGATCCGCTTGACCGAATCGAAGACCGCGGGCGAGAACATGTAGACGCCGACCAGCGCGAGATCGCTCTTCGGCTCCTTCGGTTTCTCGACCAGGCGGACGACCCGGCCGTCGACCAGCTCGGCGACGCCGAACATCTGCGGATCGGGGACGTGGGTGAGGAGAATCTGCGCTGCCGGCGCCTCGCGGATGAACTCTTCGGTGAACGCCGTGATCCCTTTGTTCAGCAGGTTGTCGCCCAGATACATCACGAAGGGCTCGCGGCCGATGAACGGCTCGCTGATCAGCACGGCGTGCGCCAGCCCGCGCGGCGCATCCTGCGGGATGTAGGTGACCTTCACGCCCCAGCGGGAGCCGTCGCCGACGGCGGCGCGGATCTCCGCCTCGGTGTCGCCGACGACAATGCCGATCTCGCGGATGCCGGCGGCGGCAAGTGCCTCGATGCCGTAGAAGAGAACGGGCTTGTTGGCGATCGGCACGAGCTGCTTGGCGCTCGTGTAGGTCAGCGGGCGCAGCCGCGTCCCCTTCCCGCCGCTGAGAATGAGTCCTTTCATTTATCGACCGCGTTCGTTACCTCGGGCCGCCTGTCCATCTCGATCACCGTCCCTGCTTTCCGCCGAAGGCGCCGAACAGATCGGAGAACGTACCGATGCCGGCGAGCGTGAACGACAGATTGAAGCGATGGTCGCGAGGGACGCCCACCTGGCCGGCGCGGGTGCCGAAGTTGAACTTCTGATATTCGACCGCGATGCCGCAGCACTGGGTGTTGTAGTGCGCGACGATGCTCTGGTTCAGGAAGGCCTTGGTGCGCATGTCGAAGTTGAAGGCGTAGCTTCCGCCGAACGCGTTCCCCGGCTTGCGGATGACCGTCGTCGCATTGAGATAGTGCGACAGCGTCACCGGATCCTCGTCGACGCGGGTCGGCACCGATTTGTTCACGCTCCAGCCGGCGTTCACCAGCGCCCAGCCGGCGACGACCCCGCCGTTGGCGCTGATGGCACGCAGCGAGCTGGTATTGGTGTCGTACTCGGATCGGATCGTCGCATCCGTCACCGTCGTCGGGCTCACCCGCACCTGCAGCGCGATCGGCGAGAAGTTGCTCGGCGGCAGCAGTCCCTGCGTGCTCAGGTAGTTGAAGTCGACCTGCGCGGCGCGGTCGTCGGTGTAATACGTCTGCTGGATGCCGACGTTCAGGATCTCGCGCGCGCTCTCCTTCTTCGCATAGAGGCGGTTGGCGAGGGAGTAGGTGTAGTTGGTGGTGCCGCCGCGCACGAAGTCGGTCCCCTCGAGCTTCTCGATGCGGTCGTAGTTGGCGATCGCCGTCTTGCGCGAGATCGTCAGGTTCGGCTCGATCACGTGCTTCCACTTCTGCGCGTAGCTGCGGCCGGGGGTGTTGAAGATCTTGGTGAACACCGGCCCGGTGATGGACGACGTGAGATCGAAATAACGCCGCTGGATGCCCTCGGGAACGCGCTTCCGGCTCTCGTCGAGGCTTTCCGACCAGAAGGTCTGGTGGAAGGTGAGCGACGAGTTGAACGTCAGGTACTGCAGCTTCGTGAAGGGAAAGCGCACGCGCGGCACGAGATCGAGCCGCCGCAGCCCGAGCGGCGTCTCGCCGGTGGGCGTGCGGCCGGTGCGCACCAGCTCCACGTACTCGCTGGCGGCGCCGACGTAGAGCGGCAGCGCGGCGATGCGCTTCTCCGAGCGCGTGTAGTTGATCCGCGGCAGCGAACCGGTGACCGTCGAGTTGGTGTCGTTGGTGAACGTCTCGTTGCGATCCACCGTGCCGCTGACGCTGTTGGCGCCCCAGTTGCCGGCGACGTTCACGCCGAAGTTCCGCGTCCGGTTGGTGGCGGCGAAGATGTCCTGCTGATAGCGCTGCTGCGCGATCAGGCTGGAGAAGTAATTCGCGGTGCCGGTCAGGCGGAGGTTGGCAGGCAGCGCCTGCAGCACGGTGCCGGTGACGCTGTAGCTGTCGATGCCCGGGAACGTCTGGTTGGTGCCGCTCGCCTGCCGGTAGGTCGCCTCGTGCTCGCGGACGACGGTCGTCTGGAAGTTGCCGTTCGACGCGCCGGACTGCACGTAGCGGTACTCGCCGCCGAAGCTCTGGCCGGTCTTGGAGTAAAAGCTGTGATAGAGCGTCGCGTCCTGGCTGCGGCTGATCGCCCAGAAGAACGCGTTGTTCAGCGTCTGTCCCTTGATGTCGGAGTTGCCGTAGATGGGGATCAGGAACCCGGTCGCGCGATCTTCCTTGTTGATCGGGTAGTACATCGCCGGCAGATAGAAGACCGGCACGTCCTTGACCTTCAGCACCATGTTGGTCAGCACCGCGCGCTTTTCGAGCGTCAGCGTCACCGTGCCCGCCACCATCTCCCAGCGCGGCGTCGGCTGCACGCAGGTGGTGAAGCCGCCGCGGGTGATCCGGTAGGTCTTGGGACCGAGCTTTTCGATCGTGTCGCCCCAGAAATACGCGTCCGGCTCCTGCGTGCCGAACAGGCTGCGCTCGATGCCCCGGTTCTCGAGATTGGCGATCCCTGACGCGACGAAGAACGTCCCCGTCTTGGTGCGGGTGTTGAACTCCATCCGCTCGGCGGAGATCCGGCTGGTCCCGGACACGAAGACGACGTTGCCGGATGCGCGAACGCGATCGGCGTCGCGGAAGACTTCCGCCTCGTCTGCGAAGAGCTGGACGTCGTTGCATTCCACCTGAACGTTTCGCAGCAGGATGTAGTGATTCTGGTTCGCGAAATTGTTGGCGACGTCGCTGACGACGCTCCATTTCGCGCTGCAGCCGTGGCTCGGCGCTCCGCCTTGCGCGCGCGCCGGGAGCACGCCCGCAGCGAGCGCGAGCAGGACGAGAAGACTAGTGCGGAGCATGCTTTACGAGGATCGACCGGACCCCGGGGAATCAGCGAAGAATACCACGTGCGAGCCGGGCGCGGACCGGCCCGATGAGGAAGATCGAGCCCGCCACGACCACCATCCGTTTCGACGCGCACGCCTCCCGCACGGCCGACATCGGGTCCTCCGCGATCTCGACGCGGCGTCCCGGCGCGGCCGCGCGCCGCGCCAGCTCCGCCGCCGGGGCGGCACGTGGACTCGGCGCGGTGGTGCAGACGATGGCGGCAGCCGCCGGCGCGAGCGCGTCGAGCATCTCGTCGATCGCCTTGTCCTGCATGGCGCCGAACACCAGCGTCACGCCATCCGGCGCGATCTCGCGGACGTACGCGGCGAGCGCGCGCGCCCCCGCGGCGTTGTGCGCCGCGTCCAGCAGGATGGAGCACCCGCCGATCGCGAAGCGCTCCAGGCGTCCCGGCCACGACACCGTGGTCAGTCCGGTCCGCACCGCGTCGGCACCCACGCGGAGCCGGGGCGATGCAGCCGCGTCCAGCGCCTCGAGCAGCGCCATCGCGACCGCCGCATTCGCTCGCTGATGGCGGCCGGCGAGCGCGAGCGGCAGCGCGGCGACGCGCGCCGCCAGGTCGGGGCTCATGTCGGTCCGGATCAGCCGCGCGTGCTGTTCGCGGCAGACGCGCTCGATCACCGTCATCGCCTCCGGCGGCAGCGGCCCGCACACCACGGGAATACCTGGCTTGATGACGCCGGCCTTCTCGGCGGCGATCGAGGCGAGCGTCGTGCCGAGCTGGGCCTGGTGGTCGAAGTCGATCGAGACGATCGCGGCGGCGACGGGCGTGACGACGTTGGTGGCATCCAGGCGTCCGCCAAGCCCCACTTCGAGGATGGCGACGTCCACCTGGGCATCGCGGAAGAGGACGAAGGCGGCGGCGGTCGTGCACTCGAAGAAGGTGGGCGGCGCCTCGAACGCTCCTGAGGCGACCAGGTCCTGCGCCGCGCGCTGCACGCGCAGCGCCGCCGACTCGAGCGCCTCGGGGGCGACCTCGTGCCCGTCGACGACGAAGCGCTCCTCGATGCGCTCCAGATGCGGCGACGTGTACCGGGCGCTGCGATGCCCCGCGGCGCGAAGCGCGGCGTCGACCATTGCCGTCACCGATCCCTTGCCGTTGGTCCCGGCGACGATGATCGAAGGGAAGGTCCGTTCGGGGTGGCCGAGCGCCTCGCATAACCTCGCGATGTTCGCGAGGCCGAACTTCATGCCGAAGCGTTCGAGGCCGAAGAGGAACTCGACGCCGGGCCCGTATGCGCCGGGCGTCGGCGTCACTGCTGCGGCGAGACCGCGACCGGTGCCGCGGCTGGCGCGGCGATCCGCCGCGCCGGACCGTCCGCCGGCAGTCCGAAGCGCAGCGCCCGCGCGATGGCCGCCTTCAGTTCGCGGCGATCGACCACGAGGTCGAGCATGCCGCGCTCCAGCAGGAACTCGCTGCGCTGGAAGCCCTCCGGCAGCTTCTGGCGGATGGTCTGTTCGATGACGCGCGGTCCGGCAAAGCCGATCAGCGCCTTCGGCTCGGCGACGTTGAGATCCCCGAGCATCGCGAAGCTCGCGGTCACGCCGCCGGTCGTCGGATCGGTGAGCACCGAGATGTACGGCAGGCGCGCCCGGTCCAGCCGCGCCAGCGCGCCGCTGATCTTCGCCATCTGCATCAGCGACAGCGCCCCCTCCATCATCCGCGCGCCCCCGGATGACGAGACGATGACGACCGGCAGCTTGCGCTCGATCGCCCGCTCGATGGCGCGGGTGATCTTCTCGCCGACGACGACGCCCATGCTGCCGCCGATGAAGGTGTACTCCATGGCGGCGACCGAGGTCTCGATGCCCTCAATCCGTCCGATCGCGCAGACCACGGCGTCCTTCATGCCGGTCGAGGCGATCGTCGCGGCGAGCCGCTTCTGATAGGGCTTGGTGTCGACGAATTTCAACGGATCGGTGGACTGCAGGCTGGCGTCGAACTCCTGCCACTCGCCGTCGAACAGCATCCGCAGCCGGTCGAGCGCGCCGATCCGGAAATGATGCGCGCATTTCGGGCACACGTTGAGCGTGGCCACGAGATCCTTGTTGTAGATCACCTCGCTGCACGACGGACACTTGACCCACAGCCCCTCGGGAACCCGGCTTTCCTTGTTTGCCTGGGGCTCTATGGGCTTGCGGACCTTCTTGAACCAGGCCATATCTGAGGAAGTTTACCTCGTCCGCGGCACGTAGTAGCGCGTCCCCCGCCCCAGGCCGCGGAGCTGTTTGATCAGGTCGTCCAGCGCCGCGTCCCCCCATTTCGCGTCGAATTGCGAGGTCTCGACCACCAGCAGCGGCGTGGCGTTGTAGTGAAAGAAGAAATGATTGTAGGCCTCGTTCAGCTCGCGCACGTACTCGTCGTCGGGCGAGGGCGCCTCCGGGTTGGCGCGCGCCCGCTCCTTCACGCGTTTGCGCAGCAGGTCGGTCGGGGTCTGGAGGTAGATGACGAGATCCGGCGCCGGGACGTCCGGCGCGAGCAGCTCGTAGAGGCGCTGATAGATGAACAGCTCGTTGTCGTCGAGATTCAGGTAGGCGTAGATCTTGTCGCGCTCGAACAGATAGTCGGCGACGGTCGTCTGGCTGAAGAGATCGCTCTGCCGCAGCGACGTCTGCTGGCGGTGGCGCGCCAGCGTGAAGAACAGCTGCGCCTGGAACGCCGCGCCGGCCCGGCCGGCGTAGAAGTCGGCGAGAAACGGATTCTCCGCGTCGTCGAGCACCATCGCCGCGTCGAGCCGCGCGCCGAGCCGGTCGGCGAGCGTGGACTTGCCGACGGCGAGCGGCCCTTCGATCGCGATGTGGCGGAACTCCACGCGCGCCGAGTATAACTTGTAGGCAACATGCGCATCGAACGTCTCCACCTGCGGTTGATCCGCCTGCCGCTGGTGGCGTTCTTCGAGACCAGCTTCGGCCGCGTCTACGACAAGACGTTCATCCTGGTGACGCTCGAAGGGGAAGGGCTGCAGGGACTCGGCGAGTGCGTCGCGGACGTCGATCCGTATTACAGCGCCGAGACCAACACCACCGCGTGGCACGTCATCAAGGACTTCCTCGCGCCGCTGGTGCTCGGCCGCGCGTTCAGGGATCCGCGCCACGTGTTCCCGGCGATGGCGCGCGTGCGGGGGCACAACATGGCCAAGGCCGCCGTCGAGATGGCGGCGTGGGATCTGGCGGCCCGGCGCCAGAATCTGCCGCTCTCCCAGCTGCTCGGGGGCACGCGCACCGCGATCCCGTCCGGCGTCTCGGTCGGCATCCAGGACTCGCTCGAGCAGCTTGCCGCCAAGGTGGAACAGGAGCTGGCGGCGGGGTACCGCCGCATCAAGATCAAGATCAAGCCGGGCTGGGACGTGTCGGCGGTCGAAGCGATCAGGCAGCGGTTCGGCGCCGTCAAGCTGATGGTCGACGCCAACGCGGCCTACACGCTCGGCGACGCCGCCCATCTCGCGGCGCTCGATCGCTTCGACCTGATGATGATCGAGCAGCCGCTCGAGTACGATGACATCCGCGATCACGCGGAGCTGCAGCGCCGCATCGCCACGCCGGTCTGCCTCGACGAATCGATCCACTCGCTGCGCGCCGCCGAGGACGCCCTCGCGCTGCGCGCCTGCCGGATCATCAACATCAAGCCGGGACGGCTGGGCGGGCACCGCGAGTCGATCCGCGTCCACGATCTGTGCGCCGGGCAGGGCATTCCGGTCTGGCACGGCGGGATGCTCGAGAGCGGCATCGGCCGGGCGCACAACATCCACCTCGCGTCGCTGCCGAACTTCACGATGCCCGGCGACATCGCCGCGAGCCGGCGCTACTTCGCTCCGGATCTGATCGAGCCCGGCATCGACGTCAGCGCAGACGGAATGGTGGCGGTGCCGGCGGCGCCGGGGATCGGCGTGAACGTCGACTGGGATCGCGTGAGTGCGGCAACCGTCGAGACCTACGACGTACGAGCCTGACAGCCGGTCTACACTGAAGCCATGAGATATCGCGCCTGGGCGGTATGCGTGTCGCTGGCGGCGAGCGCCTGCGCCACGGCGCCGCCGAAGCCCCCTGCCGCGCCGTCGATCACTGCCGAACAGAAGATGAGCTGGATGCTGCGTCTCGAGGATCAGCGCATCCTTCGCGCGCCCGCGCCGCCGCCGCCGCCGCCCGTCGTCACACCGCCGCCCAGGCGGTCACGCAACGCGCCGCCGCCGGTCGCCGCGCCGCTCCCGGATCTGGCGACGCTGGTCGCGGACACCGATCCGCGCATCCGCCGCCGCGCCGCGCTCGCCGTCGGACGCGTCGGGCTGCCCGAGGGAGGGGCGCTGCTGCAGCCGCTGCTGAAGGACACCGATCCGGACGTCCGGCAGATGGCCGCGTTCGCGCTCGGGCTGCTGGCGGACAAGAGCGCGATCCCGGCGCTCACCGCTGCGCTCCAGGATCCCGAGCCGCGCGTGCGCGGCCGCGCCGCGGAAGCGCTCGGGCTCATCGGCGACACGGGCTCCGCCGCGGCGGTGGGCGACATGGTGTCGGCCTACGTCAAGGCCGGCGCGATCGCCGCGCTGTCGCCCGACGACGAGCGATGGCCGGTGACCCCGGAAGCGGACGCGGTGCGGCTCGGGCTGTTCGCGCTCGTCCGCCAGAAAGCCTTCGAACCGCTCACTGCCGCCATCGTCGACGGCTCCGGCCGCGTGTCGGGGTGGTGGCCGGTGGCGTATGCCCTGCAGCGCATCGGCGATCCGCGCGCGGTGCCGGCGCTGAAGCAGCTCATCGCCACGCCGGGGCGCTACACGCGGGCGTTCGCCGCGCGCGGTCTCGGCGCGTACCGCGACGTCTCGTCCGTGCCGGCGCTGCGCGCGATGATCGACGAGGCCCGCGGCGACGTCGGCGTCACCGTGTCGGCGGTCCGCGCGCTGGCGCAGATCGGCGCGCCGGACGGGGCCCAGGCCATCCTCGCGCTGCTGAGCGCCGAGCGCGTGGATCCGAACCTGCGTCTGGAAGCGGTGGCCGCGCTCGGAACGCTGAAGAGCGCCGACGCGCTGCCTTACATTCTCGATCTGGTGACGGACGACTGGCCGACGCTGCGCGCCGCGGCGATTCGCGCGGCGGCCGCGATCGATCCGGAGGGGCTGCCGACGCTGCTGTCCGGCATGGAGCCGGATCCGCACTGGATCGTCCGCGCCGCGATCGCCGACGTGCTCGGCTCGCTGCCCGGCGAGCTGGCGATCCTGCGGCTTCGGCCGATGCTCGAGGACCAGGACAAGCGCGTCGTCGCACCGGTGATCGACAGCCTCGTGCGCGTGAAGGCGCCGGGCCTCGACGCCGTGCTGATGACGCATCTGAAGAATCCCGACCCGGGCGTCCGGAGCGCGGCGGCGCGGGCGATCGGGCGGCTGCGGCCCGCCGGCGGAGCGGCGGCGCTTCGCGACGCCTATCGCGCGTCGCAGGATCCGGCGCTGTCCGACGCGCGGCTGGCCGCGCTCGAGGCGCTGGTCCGGTACGGTGCAGGTGAGGCGCTGGAGACGGTGAAGTCGGCGCTGGCCGATTCGGACTGGGCGCTGCGGCTGCGCGCGGCGGCGCTGCTGCGCGAGCTGGATCCGTCAGCCGAGACGGCGCAGGCGATCCGGCCGGTGCCGGGCTCGCCGATCGTGCGCTACGACGCGCCCGAGCTGCTGTCGCCGGCGGTGTCGCCGCACGCGTTCATCGAGACCGCGAAGGGCACGATCGAGATCGAGCTGGCGGTGCTCGACGCGCCGCAGACGGTACAGAACTTCATCGCCCTCGCGAGGCGCAACTACTTCAACGGCCTGCAGGTGCATCGCGTGGTGCCGCACTTCGTCGTCCAGGACGGCGACCCGCGGGGCGACGGGTCGGGCGGGCCGGGGTACTCGATTCGCGACGAGCTGAACGATCGGCCGTTCATCCGCGGGACCATCGGGATGGCGCTGTCGGGGCCGGACACCGGCGGCAGCCAGTATTTCATCGCGCACGCGCCGTCGCCGCACCTCGACGCCAAGTACACGGTCTTCGGCCACGTCGTCAACGGTCTGGACGTCGTCGATCGGATTCAGCAGCTGGATGTGATCGAGCGGGTGCGGATCTGGGATGGGAAGGAGCTGAAATGAGACGAACTCCCAACGTCCGGGCGCGCCAGTAGCGTTGGGAGTACACACGCGATAAAAGCAAAAACGGGGGCGTTCGTCGCCCCCGTTTTTGGCGGGACGCGGCAGTTACCGCTTCTTGCCGCCCTTCTTCTTCCCGCCCTTAGCTGCCTTCTTGGCCATTGGTTTATCCCCCCCTTCGTGTGGGATATGTGCGCGAGGAGCTCTCTGCGTATCGCAGCGCCGCTGCCTTCAGGCACGTCGGCGGTGCGTCCATACGCCGCTCGTCGTCGCTTCGTGAGGCCGCGTGTTCCGTGCTGATCTGCCCGTCCGAGATGTTCGGCGAGGGGGCGATCGGCGGCCAAAAAAATCGGGGGTGCAAGTTGCTCTCACACCCCCAGACCGGTCGGCGGCGCTTAGCGCTTCTTCCCGCCCTTTTTCTTGCCGCCCTTTGCGCTCTTCTTCGCCATTTGTTCCTCCTTGGAACGTTGGCAGTCTCAGCTGTTACCGGTGACCAGGGGTTACAACA